>DAOUEO010000062.1:0-6861 GCA_034430455.1 Dehalococcoidia bacterium
GGCGACCCCCTGGGCCGCATCCGCTGGCTCAAGGGGCTGCGCCAGCCGCTCTACGCCCTGGCCGACTGCGCTGTCCACACCGATGAGCTATCGCCGGAGCAGGTCGCGGCGGAGGTCGTGCGCGCCTGGCGTCGCTACGGTGCCGCGTCCTCTCGGGACGGCGGTCGCCTGACCGGCATCGCAGTTGGACAGACCCCTCGCGCCGTCGAGGAGGGGACGGCCGGCGTGGCCTGCTGGGTGACCACGGAGACGGCCCGCTATCCCGTGTACGTGGGATGGGGGATCCTGGCCCAGCTTGGCGAGAGGATGCGGGCGGCGGGCCAGGCCGGCACGGCCTATGTCATCAGTGATTCCAACGTCCACCGCCACTACGGGAAGGGTGTTGAGGGGGAGTTGCGAGTGGCTGGATTCGCAACCGACTCCCACGTCGTCCCCGCTGGCGAAACGAGCAAAGACCTAACCATAGCGTCTGAACTCTACGACTGGCTGGCGGCGAGGTGGGCGGAGCGCGGACACGCGGTCGTCGCCCTCGGCGGCGGCATGGTCGGCGACCTCGCCGGCTTCGTCGCCGCCACCTACCTGCGCGGCATGCCCGTCGTCCAGGTCCCGACCAGCCTGCTGGCCATGGTCGACGCCGCCATCGGCGGCAAGGTGGCGGTCAACCACCGCGAGGGCAAGAACCTCATCGGTGCCTTCCACCAGCCGCGGCTCGTCCTCGCCGACGTCGCAGCCCTCAAGACGCTCCCCAAGCGGGAGCTGACATCCGGCTGGGCGGAGGTCATAAAGCACGCCCTGATAATGGACGGCGATCTCCTCGATGCTCTGGAAAACGACGCTGAGCGTCTCCTGAAGCTCGACCCCGACGCGACGGTGCCCGTGGTGAGTCGCGCCATGGCCCTCAAGGCGCAGGTTGTGAGCGAGGACGAGCGCGAGACGACGGGTCGGCGCACCATCCTCAACTACGGGCACACCGTCGGCCACGGGCTGGAGACCGCCTCCCGCTATGAGGCGCTCCTCCACGGCGAGGCGGTGGCCCTGGGCATGATCGCCGCCGCCGTCGTCGGCTGCCGGCTGGGGGTGACGCCGCCGGCGCTGGCCGACCGGCAGGATGCGCTGCTGAGGCGCTTCGGCCTGCCGGCGCGGGTGCGCGGCGTCGACCCCGAGGACGTGCTGCGGGCGATCGCGCTCGACAAGAAGACGAGCGACGGGTCGGTCCGCTGGGTGTTGCTGGAGGACGTGGGACAGCCCGTCCTGCGCGCCGACGTGCCTCTCGCCCTGGTGCGGCAGGTCATCGAGGAGATGCTGGAGCCGTAGGCTTGGCGGCTGTCGGACGGGGGGTGCCGTGTCCGCTCAGGAAGGGGTGCAGGAGGCGAAGACGCTGCGGGCCGTCGTGCGGGGGATGGTGCAGGCGGTCGGCTTTCGCCAGTTCGTCCTGATAAGGGCCCGTTCCTTGGGCCTCGCCGGCTACGTGCGCAACGGCGACGACGGACTCAGCGTGGAGGTGGTCGCGGAGGGTCCCGTCGCGGCCCTGGAGGAGCTCCTGGGGCACCTGCGTCGGGGGCCGTTCCTTGCCCGCGTGGACGAGGTGGAGGTGGTGTGGTCGGAGGCCGTGGGCAACTACGATGGCTTCGGTGTCGACTTCTAGCGGGGTGCTGAAGAAGTCGCTCGACGCGTCGGCCACGTCGCACGTCCTTCCGCGGAAAGACGGCTCGCGGCCGACCGCGCTTCTACTTGCGGGTCTTGACCGCTATGACGATGCTCTTCGGCTCCTCCACCCCCTTCAGCGAGCGCACCATCCCCAGGACTGTGGTGGCGACGATCTTGCGCGCGAACAGCGCCAGCGGCAGGCGCACCCCGTCGATGAAGAGGGCGGCGTCCTCTCCCGGCTCCGCCACCAGGAAGCGCCTCCGGACCAGCTCCGTCAGGCCGGAGAGGTCGTCGTCGGCGAAGCTGGGGATATCCAGGCCCGCCGGTCTATCGCCGACGACCGCCAGTAGCTCGTTCTTGTGGCAGAGGAGCCCTTCCCCTTCGCTGGCGCGGTGCACCTCCAGCTTGGGGAAGCTACTGTGCTGGAAGCCGTCGGCGAGGACGATGTCGTACTCGTCCCGCATCTCCCAGACCATCTCATCCAGCGAGGGCTCCTCCTTGACTTGCCGCACCGTCGCGACCGTGCCCGGCGCGCTGATAGTCACCATCTCGCTCCCTGCCGCCGCATAGCGGGCGGCCTCCGGCGACAGAGCATCCAGCGAAGCCGCCCTATCGTCCTGGGCGATCACGGCGACGCGCGTTCCCTTGCCCGTCAGATCCCGCACCAGCCCCTCGACGACCGCCGCGCTGCCGGAGCCCGGCCGGCCCACTACACACAGCACTGGAAGCATCTCCCCGAACCCCTTTCCCGAGCTATCCCTCGCCGTGAGACCAGTTGAACATCATCACCGCGACCTCCTCCCCCGCTTCGACCGCGGCGACATCCTCCGGTACGATGGCGAGGGCGTTGGCGACGACCATCGAGGTCAGGATCCCCGAGCCCTGCGGGCCGGTGAGGGAGGCGTAGTAGCGCCCCTCTCTCTCCCTGACCACCGCCCGCGCGAATATGCGGCGGCCGTCGCGGTTGACGATCCGATCCTCGACGACGGCGCGCAGCGTGGGACGTTCCCATCCCGATCTGCCCATCATCTTGAAGATCGCCGGCCGGGCGAAGAGCTCGAACGATATCATGGAGCTGACCGGGTTGCCTGGAAAGCCGATGTGAGGCACCCGGCGGTCGCCGCTGGGGAAAGTGCCGAAGGCGAGGGGCTTGCCCGGCCTCATGCGCACCGTCCAGAAGTCGATCTCCCCCTCCCGGGCGAGCACGTCCTTGACCACGTCGTAGTCGCCGCGGGAGACCCCCGCCGACGTGAGCAGCATGTCGGCGTCCAGCCCGCTGCGGATCTTCGCCGTCAGCTCCTCCACGCTGTCGCGGGCGATGCCGAGGGGCTTGGGGATGCCGCCGCTCTGCCGCACGAGGGCGGATGTGCTGTAGTTGTTGGAGTCATGGATCTTGCCCGGCGGCAGAGGCTCCCCCAGCGGCACCAGCTCGTCGCCGGTAGAGAGGATGGCCACCACCGGCCGCCGGATGACCCTGACAGTCGCGCGACCGAGGTTGGCCAGCGCCCCGATGTGGGCCGGCCGCAGCGCGGCCCCTCTTGTGAGCACGGTGACGCCCTTCCGGATGTCCTCGCCGGCGTAGCGGACGTTGTCCCCTTTCCTGACGGCGCGGTGTATCGCCACCGACGCCACGGGCTTGGCGAATGCCCCGAACACGCGCCCATCCGGCTCGTCGGTCTCCTCGAACGGCACGACAGCGTCGGCGCCGGCGGGCAGGGGAGCGCCGGTCATGATCCTGACGGCGGTGCCCGGCGCGACCTCGCCCTCATACAGATGGCCGGCCGCCAGCTCGCCCGTGACCTTCAGGCGGACGGGACTCTCGGGCGTCGCGCCCTCCGTGTCGACGGCGCGGACGGCGTAGCCGTCCATCGCCGTGTTGTCCAGCGGCGGGATGTCGTAGCCGGCGACGACGTCTTCCGCCAGCACCTGCCCCAGGGCATCGAGCAGCGGTTTCTCCTCGGGCTCCAGGACGTGGACGTAGCCGAGGATCCTCGCCAGGGCTTCCTCAACACTGATCACGGGACACCAGCCTGCGTGTGATGGCTCTTGTCATGAACTGTATTCTCCTCCCGCTGCGGTGCCTAGCCCCCAGGCGCCGGAGCCCCCTGGGTTAGCGCTGTCCGACCGCAAGCGACAGCGTGTGATGATAGAGGAGCGTCTGTCCGCAAGCGACAACGCGCCGCGGCCGAATTCGCATTCTGAGCGCAGCTCAGAGAAGCGGAGGCGGGCGCCGGCTAGTAGCGCACCGCCAGGCAGGTCGTAGTGCGCTGGACGCCCTCAACCCGCTGGACATCCTCCGTGATGAAGTGGCCCATCTTGTCCAGGTCGTCGGCCTCTAACTGCACTATGACATCGTAGGGTCCGGTGACGGTATCTACGGCTATCACCCGGGCGTCCGGGTGATCGAAGTGGGCCAACGCCTCGCTTATCGCTTTTGCCTTGCCGACCTCGGCATCGACGAGGACATACCCGTGCACTGTCATCCTCTTGCCTCCTCGACACGAAATCCTGTCCCGCGCTCAGTTATCATACTTTCCCGCCGGGTTGTCAAGCCAGTGGCGCGCTCTCTCCCGCAACGCTTCCCTTGGATGCCCACCTGCCATGGGCCGCCCCGACCCGTGGCGCTATCGCCACCCCAGGCCAAAGCTTGGGGCATCAGCCTAGTTCTCCGAGCTAGGGAGAGTGCAGAGAGGGAGAATCCCTCTTTGCTGGGGTTCAAGGGGTGTCCCCTTGATTCCCCAGACACTTCTAGGGTGGGTGGGTGGGAGCAACCACGCCCATGTTTTGGCGACAACGCCGGCGCCGCCCATTGGGCCCAAATCCCGCGCCATCCCGCCGCGGCCGGCCCGCCGCGTTGACGGCCCGACCCCCGCTCTGCTATGATCCGTCTCACGGGCGATTAGCTCAGTTGGCTAGAGCGCTGCCTTGACATGGCAGAGGTCACTGGTTCAAGTCCAGTATCGCCCACCATCTTGAAAAGGCTAGGACCAGGATGGCCCGCCGGCGCGGCGGGCCGGCCGCGGCGGGATGGCGCCAGAGAGGGGCGGCGTCGCTGAGAGCGCCCCGCCCAAACGCCGCGGATACCACCTGCGAGCCGGGCGTCGAACGCTTGCCCGAGTAGGCGTCCCCGGAGGCACCCGTTAGCGGCCGAATGAGTCCCGACAGACCGTCGGGAGAAGCTGGGTGGAACCACGCGAGGATTGCCTCTCGTCCCTGGGACGGGAGGTTTTTCGTTACTTGAGGAGGACAACATGGCATCCAAAGACGAGCGTGTCGAGCGCATCCGTCATTCCGCCTCGCACATCATGGCCGAGGCCGTCCTCTCCCTATTCCCCGAGGCCAAGTTCGCCATCGGGCCCCCCATCGAGAACGGCTTCTACTACGACTTCGACCTCCCCCGCAGCCTGACGCCGGACGACCTGGCGGCGATCGACGAAAAGATGCGCCAGAGCATCGCCGCCGACCATCCCTTCACGCAGCAGGAGCTTCCCAAAGAGGAGGCGCGGCGCCTCTTCGCCGATCAGCCCTACAAGCTCGAGCTCATCGACGACATTGAAGGGGACGAGGTCAGCGTCTACCGGCACGCCTCCTTCGTCGACCTCTGCGCCGGCCCGCACGTGGCCCGCACGGGCGAGATCAAGGCGTTCAAGCTCACCGGCGTCGCGGGCGCCTACTGGCGCGGCGATGAGCGCCGTCCGATGCTCCAGCGCATCTACGGCGCCCTCTTCGAGACCCAGGGCGAGCTGGACGAGTACCTCAACCGCCTCGAGGAGGCGCAGCGCCGCGACCACCGCCGCCTCGGCCGCGACCTCGACCTGTTCAGCTTCCATGAGGAGTACGGCCCTGGATTGGCCTACTGGCACCCGAAGGGCGCGCGTGTCCGCAGCATCATCGAGGACTTCTGGCGCCGCGAGCACTTCAAGGCCGGATACGAGCTCGTCTACACCCCCCACATCGGCAAGGCGGCGCTCTGGGAGACCAGCGGCCACCTCGACTTCTACCGCGAGGGCATGTACTCACCCATGGACGTCGACGGGCAGGAATACTACATCAAGCCCATGAACTGCCCCTTCCACATCCAGATCTACCGCAGCGCCACCCGCAGCTACCGCGACCTGCCGATGCGCCTCGCCGAGATGGGCACCGTCTACCGCTACGAGCGCTCCGGCGTCCTGCACGGCCTGGCGCGCGTCCGCGGCTTCACCCAGGACGACGCCCACATCTTCTGCCAGCCGGAGCAGATCTATGGCGAGATCAGCCGCACCCTCGACTTCTCCCTGTTCATGCTGCGCACGTTCGGCTTCGAAGACTTCCAGGTGTACATCGCCACCCGGCCCGAGAAGGCAATCGGCTCCAACGAGCAGTGGGAGCAGGCCACCGGCGCCCTTCGCCACGCCGTTGAGACGGCGAAGATCGAGCCTCGGATCGACGAAGGCGGCGGCGTCTTCTACGGCCCCAAGATCGACATCTGGGTCAAGGACGCGTTGGGACGCCCCTGGCAGATCACCACCATCCAGTTCGACTTCAACCTGCCGGAGCGCTTCGGCATCACCTACGTGGGGGACGACGGCCAGCCACGCGCCCCCTACATGGTGCACCGCGCCCTCCTGGGCTCCATGGAGCGCTTCTTCATGGTCCTGCTCGAGCACTACGCCGGCGCCTTTCCCCTCTGGCTGGCGCCCGTCCAGGCCGTCGTCATCCCCATCTCCGACCGGCACGTCGAGTACGCCGGCGCCGTCGCGCGGGAGTTTGAAGGGGCGGAGATACGCGTCGAGATCGACGACCGCAACGAGCGCATGAACGCCAAGATCCGCGACGCCCAGCTTCAGAAAGTGCCCTACATGCTGGTGGTGGGGGACAAAGAGGCGGAGGCGAACACCGTCAACGTCCGCCTGCGCAGCGGCGAGAACCTCGGTGCCCTGCCCGTCGCCGATCTGCTCCGCCGCATGGAGGAAGAAGTCGAGAACCGAAGCTAGCAGGGTGCCGAAAAGCTCGCCGGAGCGGGGGTACAGGGGGCAGAGCCCCCTGACAGGGGGTCTGGGGGGTGTCCCCCCAGATTCACAAAAAAGACCAGGCCGCGAGCCGTCCTTCCGCGGAAGGACGTGCGACGTGGCCGAAGCATCGAGGGACTCTTCCAGAGCCCCCTAGCGGCCGTTGAAGAGCGGCTCCCGCTTCTCCAGGAAGGCCCGCGCCCCCTCCCGGAAGTCCTCCGAC
>DAOUEO010000063.1:0-3766 GCA_034430455.1 Dehalococcoidia bacterium
TCCCGCGCCCCCTCCCGCGAGCGGTCGGTGGAGCCGTTGTCGACGACTATGACCTCGCCGCGCAGCCGCGCCGAATCGAACCAGCGGCGGGCCTTGCCCACGCAGGCGGCGACGGTCTTCTCTTCGTCCAGGCAGGGGAGGACGACGGAGATGTCGACCGCTCCCGCCGGATCATGGCGCTCAGTCGCGGGACCCGGCTCTTCCGGTGCCTCCGACGGCTCGTCGGTCCTTTCGAGGCTCATCCGCCGCTCCTGAAACACTGCTCTAAGTTACTATCGACTGCACACTAACGCCTCGGAAGCGGCTGGGCAACCTCCATTGCCATGCGCCGGCCTGTGGATCGAGCTCTTCAGTGTCCCCCGCGCGGGTCTGGCGGTCCCAGAGGGGGCTCATAGGGGACGATGGTGGAGACACTGTACTCCGCCAGGTAGACCCGGCGACCGGGGTAGGAGGCGATTACCTCAGCGGTGCGCTCCGGCGATAGGTCCTTCGCGTAGACAATGTCCCCGTTGAAGTCCGGGTCGTTCCGCCAGAAGACGGGGCCGTAGCATTGCCAGTTGGTGCACCCCTTAACCAGCACCAGGGCGTTGTGCAGGCCCATCTCCTTCACTTTCACGGAAAGGCGGTCATCAGCGCCGTTGAATCCCTTGAGATCCTCTATCGCACGGGGGACATAGTCGATCCGCGGCGCATCGTAGTGCCTCCCCAGAACCCAGCCGTGCACGCTTATCCCCAAGAGCACCGCCAGGATGCCGTAGCTGAGGACTCGGGCGACGGCGATGGGCTCCTCCCTGCCGGCCCCTCTGCGACTGACCAGACCGGCCCAGCAGGCCACTCGCTCCCCCAGGAGGGTGAAGCCCCTTGCGCTCAGAAGTACGATGAACGGCATCGACTCATACCAGTAGCGGGGGCCGTGCATTATCCCGCTCCCCTCGTACGCCGTCCACACGCCGACGGTGAAGACGGCGGCGATGAGAAGGAAGACGTCCCAGCGGCTACGGCTGCCTAGTATGAAGGGCAGGAGGACGAGGGCCAGCCCGATGAAGAGGGGCCAGCCGTTGAAGACGAGCAGGAGCGTCGCCAGTTGGGTCTGCTCATTCTGCATGCCGCGGGCCACGGAGTTCTTCTCGCCGAAGCCCAAGACTGTCTCCAACTGAGCATTGCTTCCATAGCCGGGGTTCAGCGAGCCGGTGGTGCCGAGGTTGTACAGGTAGAACGCGCCTACCATCAGCAGGACCCCAGCGGCGAAGGCCAGGCTCCGGCGCACGATCGCGAGCCTCTGCTCCCGGCAGCGGAGGAAGTCGTAGAGAAAGAGCAGCGCGAATGGCGGCACTAAGGCGACCGCCGTCATGGGCCTCGTATTCAGGACAAGGCCGAAGCAGACGCCGGCCAGTCCATACGCCAGCGCCTTGGATCTCCAGTTGACGCCGATCAGGAAGAGACAGGCCAGGATATAGAAGACGGCTGTGTTGTGAGCCATGAGGTTGCTGGCGGTCATCTGGAAGAAGGGCGAGAAGGCGAGCAGCAGCGCCGCGGCGATGCCGACCTGCACACTGTGCATCTGCCTCCCGACGGCGTAGATCAGCACGACGCAAAGGGCGCCGAGCAGCGGCGGGATCAGCCAGATCGCTCCCACCAGTTGGCCGATGGCCAGCATGACCGGGTGGCCAAAGGGATAGACGCTTGCCCAGCGCCCCCCCGAATCAAAGAGGAGGCTGGGATAGAAGAAATCGAAGGCTTCCTTGACCGGCGGGATCGGGGTTGTGAGGTGGAAGGAGGCCAGTATCTTCGCCTGGAATACGTGCGACACCTCATCGGGGACGTGCGGCACCCCCTGGTTGACGTTGCGGCTGATATAGATGAGGACGCCGAGAGTGGCGGCGGCGATCAAAGGGATGAGAATGCGCGCGACTCCGGATGCCGTCGGTAGCCGCCTTTGCCGTAGCCACTTCTCGAGGCCGGCCAGTTGGAGGACAACCACTGCGACCAGCATCCCGAACACGGCGATCACCACGAGGGGGTAGGGGCGCAGCAGCATCGCCAGCATCGACTTCAGCGTCTCCGTCTTCGACAGCTCAAGGCCGGGAGCGCGCACCTCTCCAACTGCTTGGAGGCCGTCCTCTTCGGAAGACACCCAGGTGACGGGGCACTTCGCCGTCTTGCCGTCCTCCAAGAGGTCCAGGCCGTTGTCGAAATGCCTGAACGGCCTGAAGGCGTAGACGATGCCGTTCTTCTGGTCGGCCGTCGAATGCACCATGACTGATGCATGGTTGATGTTCTTGAAGTAGGCGTCGACGGTGTAGTTGCGCCAGGAGCTATCGCCCACGCTGAGGACGTTCCAGTGATCGCGTGTCTGGGTCCATCCGTCGTGCGTCGCCGTTGAGAGGTCTTCGTCGAGGAGCACGGTCCCCGAGTCGGCGTCGGTGACGACGAGTCGATCGAGGCCGCGGGGTCGCGGCAGCGAGCCGATCTCGTCCTCGGACGGCAGCCTGACGACTACCGCGCCGCCGCCGTATTGCTCGCAACGGGCTTCGACCTGCCTCTTGCCGTCGACGAAGACGGTGTAGACACCGTCATTCGCCTGGACGCGAAGGTGTGTCGCGGCGCCGCCGGCGCTCCAGCAGTACGCGCCCAAGAGGAGGGCATTCACGGCAAGCGCGAGATACAGGGGAAGCAGCCGGCGGCTTCTCAGCCGGGCAGCGAGGCGCCGAAGCCGCAAGGCCTCTTTGGGAGGGCTGTCATCAGAAGCGGGAGGGATCAGCAGCCCGGCCACCCGCCTGAGCAGGCGGCCGCGGGTCGAGCCTCCGGCTGGGTTCTCCTCTGCGGGCTCGTCAGGGTCCGCTTTATTCAGGCGCCATTCAGTCATGCGAAGACCTGGAAGCGATGGGTTCAGACAGCAAGCCGGTTTGCCTGCCGCTGGGGCGTAGTCTACGAGGTAGGGATTCGGGCCGCAACTATGCCGCTGGGAGCTTGAGGGGGAGGCCGGCCGGATATCCGATGAGGCACGTCGCGCCGTTGACAAGGCAGAGGAGCCATCACTAGAATAGGGGAAGAGCGGGAATAGCTCAGTTGGTAGAGCATCTGCTTCCCAAGCAGAGGGTCGCGGGTTCGAGTCCCGTTTCCCGCTCCAAATCCCCTCTTTTGAATCTGCCAACGTACATCTGCTTCGAAAGCAGAGGGTCGCTTTCTTCTGACGGCCCTCTGCTTCGTGTCACGCATCCGCACCGATAGGTCACGGCGGCGCACGCCCGATCACGGCGGGGTCACGCAGCTCCCGCTAGTATCTCTATTCTCTCGCTGAAGAGCAACACTGGACTCGTTCTCAGGAGCAGGTCACACCCACTGTCAAGTCGTCTTGTTTTCCCCTTGAACGCACGCGACCCATTCCCAGAGCCGTTTGTTCGCGAGCCGGGGGCATCTGGATCGAGTCCTGTTGGCGGCCCCGGCGGTTTCCCGGCATCGCTCCGGCGGGTGCCGTTGACCGGCGCCAAAATGCAGCCCGCGTTCCCTCAGGTCGAGGGTTCGAGTCCTGCCAGGGGTACCAGACCATTCGTTTTATGACTTCTTCCAGAGGCGTCTAGAGGCGCTCTCGGCCAACCTCAACCCCTGCGCGCCGCTCTGCTAACTCGCGCCCGTTCAGCGAGTTTTCCTGTACTCGCTTCAGTAGCACATCGCTTTCTTCTTGCCCACAAACCATTACCAGCAGCGGCCTCGACCAACCTGATGAGGGATCAAGGCCAGGATCATACGGGAGGTGTGCAAACTC
>DAOUEO010000064.1:0-21835 GCA_034430455.1 Dehalococcoidia bacterium
GTAGATGCGGTTGATGGTGGCATCGACCGCGACAACATAGGGGTTTCTCACCCCAGGAATGGTGGCGATCACCGCGTTTGTCGTCCCATCGATCACTGAGACGTTGTCACCACCGTAGTCCGCAACGTAGATGCGGCTCGTGCTGGAGTTGACCGCAACGTCTCTCGCGCTGCCAATATAGATGCACCCATCTGACGAGTCGTTCTCCTGCAGCTGGGCAGTGTCGATCCAACAGAGGTGGCCTGTGGTGCTGGATACATAGACGCGGTTGGCGACGGAATCGACCGCCAGAAATCCCTCGGGCGGTTCTTCCATCGAGACCGTGGATACTACCGTGTTTGTCTCGCCATCGATTGCGTACACAAGGCTTCCGCCTTGATCGGTCACGTAGATGCGGTTGGTGGCGGGGTCGACCGCCACGCCACCAGGGCCATTCTCCAGGGCAACATCGGCGACCAGTGCATTCGTCTCCCCGTCGATCACCAGTACGCCCCCACCAGAGGGGAGAAGGTAATAGGTGACGTAGATGCGGTTGGTGACAGAGTTGACCGCCACGTCCCAGAATCTGCCACCGAAGGGTAGGGTGGCCTCCACCGTATCTGTATACCCATCGAGCACGAAAATATGGGCCTCAACAGGGCGGGTAATAGAGGAGCTGACAGTACCAGCCGTGTAGATACGGTTGGTGGCAGGATTGACATCCACGTTCACGGGGTATTGCGCCGGGCGGATGATGGTTACCGTATTCGTATCCCCGTCGATTATGTGAATCTCAGCGCCTGTAACAACGTAGATGTGGTTGGTGCTGGGATTGACCCCCAGGCCCGAGGGACCCCAGGTATTTCCGAAATCGACGGTCGCTAGCTGCGCATTCGTCTCTCCATCGAACACTGATACGCTGTCGTCATTGTAGTTCGTCACGTAGATGCGGTTGGTGATGGGGTTGACCGCCACGCCCTCGGCCCTGTCGCTTATGGGGACAAGAGTCCCCACAAGCGTATCCGTCGCGCCATCGATCACCATGACTGTGGTGCCCCCAGCGATGACGTAGATGCGGTTGGTGATCTGGTTAACCGCTATCTCGTCGGCATAGGCACCGACAGGAACCGCCGCCACGATCGTGTTCGTGTCTCCATCGATCACCGTTACGTCCGTGCTGTCAGTGCCGTAGCCATGGGTCACGTAGATATGGTTGGTTTCGGGGTTGACCGCTAGTTCCCAAGGGCGATGCTCCATGGGCAAGGCAGCCACGACCGTGTCTGTCCCTCCGTCTATGACCGACACGTCCCGGCTGAGCCAGTTGGCCACGTAGACGCGGTTGGTTTCGGGGTTGACCGCCACGCCCCAGGGCCCGTCTCCTGCGGCGATAGTGGTCACCACCGTCTCCGTCTCGCCGTCGATTACCGAGACGTTGTCGTCACTGTAGTTCGTCACGTAGATGCGGTTGGTGATAGGATTCACCGCTCCCTGGCCGCCCGTACCCACGGGTATGGCGCCCGCCAGCGTATCCGTCTCTCCATCCATCACGAGGACGCTGCCATCGCCATGGGGTGGGGTATGGCGTAAGTCCTTGGGAGCGAAGTATATGCGGTTGTTGAGAGGATTGACAGCCACCGAGTCCAGCCGGATTCCTTGCGGGCTCACTGGTATGCTCGCTACCAAGCCCGGTTCGGGGCAGCCGTCCTCGTCCTCGGTGCCGTCAAAGTCCTCCGGGAGGTTCGGGCAACAATCGGACGAGTCAAGTACGCCGTCGCTATCGTTGTCGATGTCGGGGCAGCCGTCCTCGTCCTCGAAGCCGTCGAAATCCTCCGGGTCCTGCGGGCAGTCGTCGGCCCAGTCCGGGATACCGTCGCCGTCCCAGTCCTCAGCCGAGTGCGTCGGTGTAGCGGTGGGTGTATTTGTGGGTGTCGGCGTGTCGGTGGGCGTCGGCGTGTTGGTGGGCGTCGGTGTGTCGGTGGGTGTCGGCGTGAAAGTGGGTGTCGGCGATGGCGTGGGCGTCGGCGTGAAAGTGGGTGTTGGCGTCGGCGATGGCGTCGGCTTGATGTCCTCACCGTTGACGCAGGTCATGCCGTATGTCACTTCAGGGTTGCAGGTGCCCATCTCCGTCGCGTCCTCGTAGCCGAGAAGGCCGTTGGCTATGGTCAGCGTGTCGAGGCCCGCGGCGAGAGGGTCGAACTCAATGACGGCGATCACGCCGTCGGTCTCGTCGTCACCCAGGGTCCAGGGGCCGAGCGAGCTGCGGCAGGATAGGAAGGCGTCGCCTTGGCCCGGCCCGGTGTCGGGGTCCCTGTCCCCCTTGGGGTAGGCCGCGCCGCCGCCCGAGCAGTCCCAGCCGCTGCCCAGGTCGCTGCTGCCGAAGGTGGTGGCGCCGGCGTTGGCGTCGGGGTTGTCGTCGAGGCCCTGCAACGTATCCGCCACCTCGGGCGCCGAGTTCAGTGTGTCATCGTAGATGACGTCGAAGGCGGCGATGCCCATGGGGTAGCCCTCGTAGAGACCCTCCACACAGATCGCCACATCGTAGTTGGCGCCCGCCGGGTCATGTTCGGCGGAGCTGTCGATGTCCGCGCAAGGCCCTCCATCCGTGATGTCCAGGTCCAGCGACACGGTGAGGGCGGGTTGGGCCGCTGCCTGGTCTGCCTGACCGCCCAGATGGGGCACCGCTATCACTACTGCTGCTATGCCGATTGCCACTGGAATTGTGAGGGCGAGGAGTCTGGCGAGCTTTCGAGCGCGCATCATGCACCTCCCGAAACTGCGGCTGCCACCAGCTTCTATGAAGATAGACCAACGATAGTCCGCCGGCGGGCGTTTGTCAAGAGGCAGAACTCGGCTACGGCCTACTCCTATTCCCCGTATACCAAGCGCCGGCCATGATCAGGAGGACGCCCCCGGCTACGACCGCTGCCAACACGACCGTGCTGGACGCGCCAGAAGCGGACGGGCTGGTTCTAGCTTCAGATCTGAGAGGAGGGACCTCGGCTATGCCGCCGACTGGAGGGGCGCTGCCGAATCCCACAAACAGAAACTCCCGTTCACTGGAATCAACCTTGGTCCAGTTCAGCGTAAAACCATCGCTATCGAAGGTGCTCAGATCCGCTGCGGCGTCGTAGCTCGTGGGACTGTCCGAATCACACAGTGCCAGAGCCTTCGTGGTGTAGGTTGCATTGTCCGTATGAGTATCATCCCGTACATCATCCGTGTCGCCTACCCAGACGGCGGCCTGCCCACCCTGGCCGCTGGTGGCGCCGATGGAGAGACGGTTGTCGGACTCGTTCGCTGACGATGGCGCGCGGTTGAAGCTGGCAAGGAACAGCCCCAAAGGTTCGAAGCCGACCCCTGTGGTGGCCTTTGTTCCGGGTGTGCCGGTTCTCTGCGTCTCGCTTCCCACGTAGTAGCTGCCGCCCTTGAGGGCCATGTAGTAGAAACTCCTATCCTCCGAAGCCGCGTCGGTCCAATCGAGGGTGAAGCCGTCCGTGTCCATGGAAACGAACTCGGCCTCACTCTCCACCTCGCCGGAGACAGGGGACAGGAACGCAATGCACTTGGATGTCCGCTGGTAACGCCAGGTGTCGGTAGGGTTGCGTCCGCAGTTCTCACTGGCTACAGCCACCGTGCCCTGATGGTTTCCATCCGTGGCGAATCCCAGCGACAGGTTAAGGGGGAAATTGGGGTGAGGATAGATGGTGCGATATCGCACCCCCAGGAATAGGACAACGTCCGGCTGGAAGCCCAGCCCTTGATAGGACACCTCGCTGGTTTCGTCGTTGTCCGCGTCAAGCATGCCGACCCTGGCATTTGTCAGCTCATCTCCGCCAATGGCCAGGTAATGGACTAGCCATTCATCTCCGCCCTCGTCGACGTCCCAACTGAGTGTGAACCCGTCGCTATCAAACGAGCTGACCGTCGCCGAAGCCGCGATGTTCCCTATTGTCTCGACATACAGCAGTGCCGCCGGGTTGCCGGATTCATCCACTTGGGCGCAGTCCGCGTCGCTGCCAACGCGGTGGTTCCAACTCCATCCTCCGATGGCGCCGTAGTTGACGCCATCGGAGAAGCCCAGGCTCATTTGGTGGCCGCCGGCGAATCCCTCACTCTCCTGAGTTGTGCCAAACAGTATCAGCGCCTTGGGCCGGAAACCCACCCCGGTGACCTGTTGATCGCCGATACCCTCCCGTTTGGTGAAGGATCCGACCTTGGCCTGCAGCGGCGGCTCTGCCTGCCCGCGGGCGGACCCGCCCGGCCAGGCGACAGCCAGCACGATAGCGACGACGAGGGCGGACAAAGCCACAGACTTCACAACCATCGCGCCATATCCCTTTCGCGTCGCGAAGACACACCGGCCTACGCGCAGAGCATTCCTTACGCCGCTCAGCGCATTCGGTGAGCATCGCTGTCACAAGTGGGGCGGGGATGGCGCAAACATAATGCCGTCTGCGGGCGCTTGTCAAGGCTTAGATTCGCCTACGTCCCACTCCTATCCGGGTGCCATATCCCTCTTCGCATTCCTCCCCCAAACCCGTACAATACAAAGAGACAGGGCCCACGCCCTGTCCTATCTCACCTTGCCACGTCCCAGCCTTGCCCATGGGGGAGTTCAGAGGGGGCGGACCCCCTCTGGCGGGGGTTTCAGGGGGTGTCCCCCTGATTCCTCTGATACACTCCTCGGGCGGGCGGGTGGGAAGAAGGACGCCCATGTTGCGGCGACCACATCGACGCCACCCACGCGCACAGTGCCTCGCATCGCCAAATCATGACCGCTGCCGCGCGGAATGCGAACCCGCTCGCGCTGGGGTGCTCCAGCAGCCCCGACGGTCAATCAAGCAGCGGCCAACAACCTCGAATCTGGAAGGGGCCCCAGAAAAAAAGTTTCTCCAAACGATCAAACAATCAAGGCTCATCCTCGTCCTTATCCTCCTCCCGCAGCAGCACCTTCCGCGAGCTGCCCCCCTCTGACTCGCCGACGACCCCCTTCTCCTCCAGCATGTCCATCAGCCGCGCCGCCCGCGGATAGCCCATCCGCAGCCGCCGCTGCAACAGCGACGTCGAGATGCGGTTGTGCTCCATCGCCAGTTCCTTCGCCCTCTCGAACAGCGGGTCGTCGGCGCCGAACAGCTCGTCCACCTCGGGGCGGGCCTCCTCCATCAGGTGGTCGTAGAGGTGGCGTTGCACGTCGCGGAAGCGCTCGTGCGTCCAGAACGCCACCAGCCTCTCGATCTCCGGGTCGGAGACGTACACCCCCTGCAGCCGCTTCGGCTTGGCGGCGTCTGTGGGCTGGTAGAGCATGTCGCCGCGACCCAGCAGCTTCTCCGCGCCGCCGCCGTCGAGTATGGTGCGTGAGTCCACCTGCGAGGAGACGGCGAAGGCGATGCGCGTCGGGAAGTTCGCCTTGATCAGCCCCGTTACGACATCCACCGACGGCCTCTGCGTGGCGATGATCAGGTGGATGCCGGTCGCCCGCGCAAGCTGGGCCAGGCGGCACACCTGACGCTCCACCTCGTAGGGGGCAGCCATCATCAGGTCGGCCAGCTCGTCGATGATCACGACCCAGTAGGGTAGCCTGCCGGCGGCGCGGGGATGGCGATTGTACGCCTCGATGTTGCGCACCGCCAGCGAGGCGAAGCGACGGTAGCGGCTCTCCATCTCGTGGATGACCGCCTGCAGCGTCCCCACCACCTTGTCCACATCGATGACGATGGAGGAGAAGGCCAGGTGCGGGATTGGAGCGAAGGCCGCCAACTCCACCCGCTTGGGGTCGATCATGACGAGGCGCACCTCTTCGGGCGTGGCGTGCATCAGCAGACAGGTGATGATCGAGTTGATGCAGACGCTCTTGCCGCTGCCGGTAGCGCCGGCGATCAGGAGATGGGGCATCTTGGCGAGATCGCCCACGACCGGCTCCCCAGACACGCTCTTCCCGAGGGCAAGCGCCAGCTTGGAGCGCCCCGCCAGACGCTGGAAGGCCGTGCTCTCGATGACGCTGCGCAAGGCAACCAGCGAGGTCGTCACGTTGGGCACTTCGATGCCGACCACGGGCTGCCCCGGCACCGGCGCCTCGATGCGGAGGGAAGGCGTCGCCAGGGCCAGGGCGAGGTCATTGGCCAGCGACGTAATCTGATTCACCCGCACCCGCGTGCGCGAGACCTCTTCCGTCTTGGCCTTCGGGTGGCCGTTGCGGTCGAAGATGAGGCGACCCGAGCCGTCACGCTCCTGAATGGTCCGTGTCTTGATCTCCCATCCCGGCTCGACGCCGAACTGCGTCACTGTGGGGCCTTCGTTTATCTGTGCAACCTCCGCGTCGACGCCGAAGCTGCCCAGTGTATCGACGATGAGGCGGGCGCGGGCGGCGTTGTCGGGCCGCTCGTTCGCTTCCGGGCCGACGGCGCTCAGCACATCCAGTGGCGGCGTCTGCCAGCCCTCACCCTCGCCGGAGGGCCCCCAGGATGGGCTCGGCCGCTCCTCCTGAGCGGGCGCCACCTCCAGCGGGAGCGCCGGCTGCCACGGCTGCTCGACCGCGGCCTCCGCTTCGCCGGCCTGCGCGGCGGCAGGTGGGACAGGGCCTTCGGTGGCCGTACCGGCGGTGCGCGCCCACGTCAGCGTCTCCGCGGAGAGAGGCTGCGCCGGCTCCGGCTCCGCCTTGGTGGGGAAGATCATATCAACGATGGTGTGCAGCAGCCGCCATGTCCGCTGCGGCAGATGCCAGTGCCAGACGACGACGGCCAGCCGGGGGCTCCGCCGGACGCCCTCCAGCGTCCGGCGCGGCCAGACCGCGGACACGGTCGCTGCCGCCACGGCGAGCCAGACAAGGATGCCGACAGGGCTCCCAACCAGGGTATGTCCCCAGTCGCCTCCCGCGGTCACCTCAGAGAGGGCCGTTCCCCCCAGCCGCCAGCCGGGACGGAAGAGGCCGAGAAGGCCGTCGGCGAAGGCGGCGAGCAGGAGCCCCGCGAGCCACACCCGCCAGTAGTACTGAAGGGAAAACACCAGGCTGCGCCGCAGGATCAGCCATCCCAGGAGGGCGATCAGGGTGATGAGGAGGAAGACGTGCAGGCCGAGGGCCTGCACCACGCCGTCGCGGAGGTCCGACAGCCCGGTGGTGATGGGCACCAGCCAAGGGATAGCTACGAGCGCGGCGACAACGAGAGCGACACCGATCGTCTCCCGCCGGAAGACGAGCCCCCTGGCGGTGCCGTAGAGGGAGGAGCGGTGTCGGCGCCGTCCCACCGAGCGCAGACGCGGCGCCGAGCGCCCGGCCTTCCCCGCCGAGCCACTCAGCCCTGACAGGCGCCCGGAGCCCTGCCCCGACTTCGTGCTCACCTTAGCCACAGTCCTCGTCCTTCCGAACCAGCGCTGTCATCAGCACCCACCCTGTCCCAAGCTGAGGAAACGACGATCACAACAAGCGCATCTGATGGGTTTCCAGAGCGGGCTCGGGTGTCTCCTCCTTCGTCATCTCCTTGAGGAAGGCCGGCAGCTTCCGGAAGTCCTCCTCGATCGTTTTCCGCAGGCTGCCTTGATGCAGCGCTGCCGCCGGGTGATACAGGGGCACTACTAGCAGGCCGCCGACGCGTCGGGCCTGACCATGGACGCGGCTGATGGGCTGGCCGGGCAAGAACTTGGCCAGCGAATAGCGCCCCAGAGTGACCACCATCTGCGGGGAGATGATCTCCATCTGACGCTGCAGCCACTTGTCGCAGGCCTTGATCTGGTGGGGCAAAGGGTCCTGGTTCTGGGGCGGGCGGCACTTTATGACATTGCCGATGTAGACGTCCTGGCGGCGAAGGCCGATGGAGCCGAGAAGCTGCTCCAGGAACTGGCCGGCCGGGCCCACGAAGGGCCTCCCCTGCTGGTCCTCATAGTAGCCGGGGGCCTCGCCGATGAGCATGATGCCGGCGTCCGGCCGCCCTTCGCCGGGCACGGTGCGCGTTCGCGTCTCCGACAACTCGCAGTCCACGCAGACCGCTATCTGCTGGTTCAGCTCCCCAAGGGCATCCCCATCGTCAGACAAGCCATCCCTCCACCGCTCGGTCCAGAGAGCAAGACCCGATACTCAGATAAGACAATAGCGAAGGGAAGTCCGTGGGCCCGCGTCAGGACAGGCACCCCCAGACGGGTACCGTTCCCCCCAACCGCCGGGCCCGAGGTCGCCTCCCAGGCCATTTGCAGCAACCATCCCGCCTCAGCCGTGCGACCTCAGACTGCCACCTCGCCATTTCAGCGGCGATCATAGCATGGCGCAGTGGCGCTGTCAATGAGAAAAGGCGAAGACCTTTTAGCTATTCTTTGCCGGTCCCTCAACCAGCTTCGCCAGGACTATACCGAGGAAATAGAGGACGATCATGGGGGCTGCCACCAGCGTTTGGGTGATGGGGTCGATGGAGGGGGTGACTACGGCGGAGACGACGAAGGCGAGGACAAAGGCGTAGCGCCACCATCCGATGAGCTTCCGCGCCGAGACGATGTGCAGCTTGGCTAGACCCATGACGAGCAGCGGCAGCTCAAAGACGAGGCCGGTGACCAACATCAGCCGCGTCGTGAAGTCGATGTAGCTTGTGATGTTGATGAACGGCTTTATGCCCTCCCCGGAGTTGAGCAGGAAACGGAGCGCCGGCGGCAGCTCGATGTAGTAGGCAAAGGCGGCCCCCACCACGAACGCCAGCGAGGCGCCGAGCACCACCGGGTAGAGCCAGCGCCTCTCGGCGCGGGTGAGGCCGGGGCTTACGAAGGCAAGCGCCTCATACACCAGCACCGGCATGGAGATGGTGATCCCAGCCAGCAGAGCCACACGGAAATACGCCGCCCAGTAGCCCACAGGGTCGGTGAAGATGATCTGCACATCCTCCACCGAGTCGTGCGCCGGGTCGGTCAGCCAATCCAGGAGCTGTCTGGTGAAGACAAGGGAGACTATGACGGCGAGGACGACGGCGATAGCAGCGATGACGAGACGCCGGCGCAGCTCCTGGAGGTGCTCCATTATGGTGAGCTTTTTGCCCTCCTCAGGGCTAGCGCTCTCCGGGGGGACAGCGGTTGCCGTATCGAGGTCGCTCGTCATCTAGGACACCGTGATGTCGGAGATGGATTACGGCGACGGCCCTCCCGATGGGGCAGTGCCAGGGACACTAGTGCTCCTCCCCACCTTGGGGGGTCGCCGGCTCGGCGGCGTCATCTCCTGAAGCCGCGCCTGCCTGCGTCTCGCCTGTCGACGTCTCTGTCAGGCCTTGGCGGGCTTCTGCGGCGGCACTGGTGAGTTCCCGGCCCGCCGCCTCAACGCCGCCCCGCATCTCCCGGCCGGCCTCCTTCAGCTCACCCTTCAGTCCCGTGTACTCGGTCTCGATCTCCTTCGCCATCTCGCTTAGCTCCTGCGTCACGCCGGCGCTATAGCGGCGGACATCGCGGATGGCGCGGGCGATCTGCGCCGCCACCTCGGGCAGGCGCTTGGGGCCCACGACTATGAGGGCGAGAACGAGTATCACGACCATCTCAGGCAGACCGATGCCGAGGAAATCCATAGCGATACGTACCTTTACCCTACGGCGACAAGGTCACACTTCTATCAATTATGCGCTTTTGGGGGGGAACGTACCACCCGCGGTCACCGACCGGCGGGTGCCTGCGGACGCGAGGTGGCGAGGGGGCTCCTACTGGTCCTCTATTCCGAGGTCCTTCAAGTAGTCGACGGCGTCCTGGACAGTGACGATCTTCTCGGCGTCCTCATCGGAGATCTCAAGCGCCTTGCCGTCCTTGCTGAACTCCTCCTCCATCGACATGATGAGCTCCACCAGGTCGAGGGAATCGGCGTTCAGGTCATCGACGAACGACGCGCTTGACACCACCTGTTCGTCGTCAACGCCCAGTTGCTCAACTACGATCTTCCGTACCCGCTCGAAAACTGTTGCCACCTATCTCCCCTTTCTGTCCAGAATTTGAATAGGAGTAGTCGCATCCCCGCGAGTCAACTCGTCTTCATCAGGCTCACCGAGCCGAGGACGCCGTTGACAAAGCGGGCGGAGTTGTCGCTGCCGAAGGTCTTCGCTAGCTCAACTGCTTCGTTGATGGCGGCCCGCAGCGGCGTCGAGTTCTTCAGCAGGATCTCCAGGATCGCCAGCCTGAGGATATTCCGGTCGACGGGCGCCATCTGGTCGACCGGCCAGGCCGCGGCCACCTTCGCTATGATACCATCAATATACTCCCGTTGACTGAGGGCATCGGTAACCAGCTCCCGCGCGAAGGCAGCAATCTCATCCGGCAACGGCGCCTCTGCCAGCAGGCGGTTAAGGGTTCCTTGGACGTCGTGGCCGGTCGTGTCCGCCTCGTAGAGGGTCTGCAAGGCGATAATCCGTGCCCGCCGTCGTCTGCCCGGCATTGTCGAACCACCCGTCGCCAGCCCGCTAAAGGCTCCGTCCCATCATGATGCCCTCAAGCGACGCACCCGTCAAGACCCATATTCGGTTTGATGGGGGAGGAATGCAACCGGCTGCGTGCCGCCCCTACTGAGCGAGGGGGTCGACGCCGTTGATGCTGAGCGTCGTCGCCGCGGGAGCAATCCGCCGGATGAGGCCGCAGAGCACCTCTCCCGGCCCCAGCTCGACGAAGGCGGAGACGCCGCCGCCGACCATGCGCTCCACCGACCGCTGCCACTGCACGGGGTGCGTAAGCTGGTACAGCAACTCTTCGCGAAGAGCGTCGGCGGTGGTCAAAGGCTCGGCGCTGCCGTTGGCGATAACGGGCACGGAAGGGTCGCGGATCTCCACCTCGCCTACGGCCGTGCTCATGCCCGCGACGGCCGGGCCCATGAGGCTGGTGTGGAACGCCCCGCTGACGTTGAGCCGGACCGCCCGCCGGGCGCCATAGGAGCGGGCCCGCTCCATCGCCGTCTCCACCGCCTCGATGCCGCCGCCGATGACGATCTGGCCGGGCGCGTTCAGGTTACAGACCTCCGCTCCCGTCTCGCGGCAGAGCGCCGCCGCCTGCTGCTCGTCGAGCCCCAGGATGGCGGCCATCGTGCCCGGGTTCTCCTCCGCGGCCAGCTTCATGAGCCGTCCACGCTCCTGGACCAGGCGGAGGCCGTCTTCAAAGGAGAGGGCGTTCGCGGCGACGGCGGCGGTGTACTCACCGAGACTGTGCCCGGCGACGTAGAGCGGTGTCAGGGAAGAGAGGAGGCCCCGCTCCTCGGCGGCGGCCAGACAGGCGAGGCTGACGACCATGATCGCCGGCTGGGCGTTCTCGGTCTGCCGAAGGAGATCCTCCGGCCCCTGAAAGCATATCTCGGAGAGGGGGTGTCCCAGGATGGAGTCGGCGTCCTGGAAGAGGCGGCGGGCAGCGGGCGACGCCTGCAAGACGTCCTGCCCCATGCCCACCTGCTGCGAGCCCTGGCCCGGAAAGACCCAGGCCGCGCCGGCAGCTCTCTCACCCGAATCGGGCCGCCCGCCGCGGCTACTCGCCAAGGCGGGCGCCCTCGATCTCTATCGCCTCCCGTCCCCTGTAGGTTCCGCAGACGGGACAGGGATGGTGGGGCAGACGCGGATTATGACACTGGGGGCACTCCGTGAGCTGGGAAACGTTCAGTTTTATGTGGCTCCGACGCTTCCCCTGCCGGGATTTCGGATATTTCCTCTTTGGTACGGGAGACAATAGTCATTCACTCCCTTCTTCTGTCGTCGGCCTTAGGTTCATCGGCGGTCACCCGGGCGACGACGTGCACAGGAGACTCGGTTGCCCCGGCATCGCAGGAGCAAGGGCCCCTGTTGAGGTCTTGCCCGCAAACGGGGCACAGCCCTTTGCAGTCCGGCCGGCAGAGCACCTGCAGGGGCTGGACCGCCAACCCGTACTGACGCACCGCCTCCGTCAGGTCGAGCACCTGCAGGTCATCGATGACAAAGCCGTCCCCGGCCTCTGCCACCGCCAACCGGGAGCCGCTGTCCAGGTCAACAGTCGGCACGTATTCCTCCTGGAAGTCCACCTCCAGGGGCACGCTAACCGGCTTGAGACAGCGGCCGCAACTCTCGGCGACCCTCACCTGAAGATGCGCTGTCGCCAGTATGCCTCCACCGGTCCGCAGGAGGGAGACGCTGCCCGTCACCTGCTCCCCAAGACCAGCCGCGCCGGAAGCGCTCGATTCCCCCTCCAGCCGGTAGGTCTGGACAGAGCCGACCGGCGCCCGCAACAGTGCCGCCACATCGAAACGCATTCCCGCACACTCCTCAGCGCTGAGTCCGGGACTCCTAGATTATAGGGACACCCCTTCGCCTGGGTCAATCGAAGGCCTGCCGGCGCCACGCCTTGCGGGTCTAACGGACGCGGACTATAATCCTGCTGACAGTCCTGGTTGGCGGGTAGGGCCGGTTTCCCCCAAAGTCATCCTTACTGCGGACGCAAGCAGAAGCGACACGTCCGGCGCGCTGACCGCTCGTGCCCAGGACTGGCAGTCGATGTCCGTTATTCCGAAGAGGCCCATCCACTAGACTGAGTCCGACATGACCAAGCTGTCTGACCTCTATGAACTGCAGGAGACCGATTTGGAGATAGACGGCAGGCGCGCCGCACTGGTCGAGATCGAGGGGATGATCGGCGATACGGAGGAGTTGCAGTCGGCGCGGGCAGAGGTAGAGAGCTCGCAGGAGGTCGCGCAGGAGATACGGAAGAAGGTCCGAGCCGCCGAGCGGCAGGTCGAGGACATGACCGCCAAGATCGAGCCAATCGAGAAGAAGCTGTACGGAGGCAGCATCCGCAACCCCAAAGAGCTTTCGGACCTCCAAGAAGACCTCCGGTCGTTGCAGGCCCGAAAGCGCCAGCTAGAAGACCAACTCCTGGAAGCGATGTCAGAGCTGGAAGACGCTGAGGGCACACTGACCGCTGCCCAGGATGCCCTCTCCGCTCTCGACGCCTCCTGGCAGGCCGAGCAGGCCCGGCTACTGCGGGAGCAGGCGACACTGACGGCGGAGCTGGCCGCGCTGGAGGAGCGCCGCCGCGGGCAGGCCCAACTCATCGATCGCGCGAGCCTCGCCCTGTACGACGCCCTGCGGGCGGCCCACCAGGGAAGGGCGGTGGCCAAGGTGGAACGGGGGATGTGCCAGGGGTGCCGCATCTCCCTGCCGATGACCCTCTTGCAGAAGGCCCGCAGCAGCGGCGAAGCCCTCGTCCAGTGCAGCAGCTGCGAGCGCATTCTCTACGTGAGCTGAGGTCGTGAAAGCTGTAGGCTACTTCCGCGAAACAGCCGGCCGGGGGGCAACAAAAGCGCTGGCCGACCAGAACAAGGCATTCCTCGAGCTCTGCCAGGAGCAGGGCTATGAGGTCGTCGCCTCCTTTGTCGACGGCATCAGCGCCGACGATGACGGCCGGCCGGGGTTCCGCCAGCTCGTCGAGTTCCTGAGACGGCCGGAGAAGGGCTTCGTCGTCGTGGTCGTCCCATCAGTGCAGAGTCTGGGGCGCGACCTGCGGGAGGCCGCGCGCAGTTGGTTTCAGCTAGAGAGCTTGGGGGCGCAGGTCCTCCTCATGGAAGGCAAAGTGGACCCCACCGAGAGCCTCCTGACAGAGTGGGCCAAGAGCAGCGAGGGCAAGCTGGGCGACAAAGTCAGGTCGGCGATGCGCCGCAAGGCTGTGAAGGGCGAGGTGCTGGGCCGGCCACCTTACGGCTACCGGGTGGGGAACCGACGGCGCCTGGAGCTGGTGCCGGAAGAGGCGGTGGTGGTGCGATACATCTTCCGCCTCTACCTGCAGGAAGGGCTGGGGATCAGGCGCATCGCCCGCTGTCTCAATGAGGAGGGGATCAAGACGCGGCGGGGCGGTAACTGGAGCATGGTGAGCATCCGCGACATCCTGCGCAATCGCGCCTACCTGGGGACCTACAGTCGCTTTGGGGTGCGCGTACCCGGGAGTCACCCCGCGCTCATCTCCGCCGAGGACTTCCGGCGTGCCCAGGACTGTCTGACGGCGCGGCGCAGCAGCTATTCGCCGCGTCAGGCATCGCCCTTCCTCCTTTCCGGGCTCGTCTACTGCGCCTACTGCGGCAACAAGATGATCGGCGTCAGCCGCCGCCAAACCTGGAAGCGTCAGAAGGACGGCACGCAAGCGGAGGCATCATACCGCTATTATCAGTGCGAATCGCGCACCAACCAGGGGCTCTGTGACTACCACACCCGCCGCGCCAAGGAGCTGGAGGAGGAGGTGCGGGGGATCCTGGGCGGCCTCGACGTCAAGTCCGGCCGCGCCTTTCCTCAGGCAGGAGATGAGGCGGCGGTGCTCGCAGAGGCGCAGGAGGGCTGCCGTCAGCTACGCCGGCGCCTGGCGCAACTGGACAAACAGATCGAGCAGCACGTCGACGCGGCGGCGCGCGGGCGCCTGAGCAGGGAGAAGATGAAGGTCCTGAGCCTCGACCTGGCGGCAGAGCGCCTGGAGCTCGAGGAGCGCCTGATTGAAGCCGAACACAGGGTGCAGGAAAGGGCCTCGCTGGCGACGCGCCACCGAGCTCAGGAGCAGACTGTGGCGCGGCTCGTCGATTCCTGGGACTCGCTCGACTTCAGCCGTCGCCGTTCGATGCTGCGCGACGCGGTGGACCGGATAGTGGTGAAGGACGACAACGTGAAGGTCTTGCTCCGCCCGTGAGGGGCCCATTGTCGGCGGACGATCTCTACGTCGCCTACGCCGATGGGGCGTCGCGGGGCAACCCCGGGCCAGCCGCCGTCGGCGTAGTCATCTTTGACCCCGCCGGCCGCGAGGTCTACACCGCCTCGCGTCGGCTGGGACGGGCCACCAATAACGAGGCGGAGTACAGAGCCGCCATCACAGCCCTGGAGGCCGCGCTGGGGATCCGCGCCTCGCGGGTAGAGCTGCGCATGGACTCGGAGCTGGTAGTGCGCCAGCTCAGCGGGCGCTATCGAGTGCGCAACCCCCGTCTCATCCCCCTCTACAAACGCCTGCTCGATCTGCGAAGTCGCTTCGCGGCGGTAACGTTTCGACACGTGCCCCGAGGGGAGAACCGGGCGGCGGACAAGCTGGCGAACAAGGCGCTCGACGAGGAGAGCTTGTAGCCCCGGCGCTGTCTTTGACATGCCTGATGGGCGAGCGTAAACTGGAACCGTCAGCAGACTGGGTGGCCGCCCTTTCGCGTCGTTTGCCCTCGGGCAAGCGGTTCGGAGGGGAGGAAAGTCCGAGCTCCACCGGGCGAGGGTGCTGGGTAACTCCCAGGAGGGGCGACTCTACGGCTAGTGCCACAGAAACATACCGCCCTGCGCCGGGCGAAGGGATTCGCTTCACCCTGAGTCGTCAGGGGGTTCAGGGTAAGGGTGAAATGGCGAGGTAAGAGCTCACCAGCGGTCGGGTGACCGGCCGGCTGGGTAAACCCCACCCGGAGCAAGACCGAATAGGAGGACGATAGGGCGCCCGGCCTTGTCCTCGGGTTGGTCGCTAGAGGTGGCGGGTAACCGTCATCCCAGAGAGATGGCCACCGTCCTTCCCTGGAAGGATACAGAACTCGGCTTATAGGTCTGCTGACGATGTCATGGCCCGCGTCGACCGCATAGGGAGACGCGGGCCGCCTTTGTGTCCCGCAGCCGGGGAAGGGCCGGGCCTTGATTGACCCCTTGTTTGGCGAAAAGTTTTTTTTCGCGAATCTGTAGGGTGCGTTTCCGGTTGATTGACCATCGGAGCGGGCCCTGCCGGTGGCCGGAGAAGGCGTCGTCTTTCCCACCCGCCCGCCCTAGGGAAGTCACGGAAGTTCAAGGGGACACCCCTTGAACCCCGGCAAAGGGGCTTGGCCCCTCTGCACTCCCCGTTGACTGCGCGGCCGCAAGATGGGCGTGCTTCCCTCCTGCGGCGGGCAGGCTTTCCCATCCACCCGCCCAGTCGGGTATCTGGGGAATCAGGGGGACACCCTCCGCCAAAGGCGGACAGGCTCTCTGAACTCCCCCGTGGGCAAGGCCGGGGCATGGCAAGGCGCGACAGGACAGGGCATGGGCCCTGTCTCCTTGTATTGTAGGGGTTTGGAAGGCGGATGCGAAGGGGGATATGGCACCAGGATAGGAGCAGGGCGTAGGCGGATCTTGAGGCTTGACAAACGCCCGACGGGCGCTATACTTCAACCGCGAGCAGTCCTGAGCCGATAAGGAGGTAGCCCCGACGAACCTTGAGATCATTAGCCAGAGAGTATGGGCTCGCTCCGGTATGCCTTTGGGGGACGGGCCTGCCCGCGAGAGCGGTGAGCGGTAGGGCTCTGGGGTGTTCTTGACGACTATTATGGTGGGAGGTAGGTTGTGAGCCACCGCATGTTCGTCCGGTTCTTCCTCGCCGCAGCGCTCGTGGCGCTGGTGGTGGTTTCGGCTACGTTCGCTCTTCTCACCGGTGGCAGCACTACCCCCGTCGGCGCCTCCCCCGCGGAGGACCCGATAGGGGTCGCTGTTGGGCCTCTCGGGCGCGGGCAGGAGTTCGTGCCCGGCGAGCTGATCGTCAGGTTCCGGCCATCGGTGTCGGCCGCAGGCAGGGGTGATCTCCTGGCGAACGAAGGGGCTCAACTCTCCCGCGATCTGCTGCTTTCACGGCATAGCCTGGTCAAGGTCCCGGAAGGGCGGGAGGATGAGTTCCTCGCCCGTCTGGCGAAGAACCCCCGCGTGGAATCGGTCGAGCGGAACGGGATTGTCCGAGCGGTCTTCACGCCTAATGACTACTATTACTACCTGCAGTGGGACATGCCCCAGATAGAGATGCCGGGCGCCTGGGATATAGCCGACGGCTCGGGCGTCACCGTCGCGGTGGTCGACAGCGGGGTAGCGTACGAGAACTACTCGGTCTATGCGAAGGCCCCTGATCTCGCGGGCACCTGCTTCGTCTCCGGGTACGACTTCGTCAACGGCGACGCGCATCCCAACGACGACAACGGGCACGGCACGCACGTGGCGGGAACTATCGCTGAAACGACGAATAACGGCATTGCCATGGCCGGCGTCGCTCCCGGCGCCTGCATCATGCCGGTCAAGGTGCTCGCGGACGATGGCTACGGCAGCTACGCGGGTGTCGCCGACGGCATCTCCTGGGCCACCGACCACGGCGCGCAGGTCATCAATTTGAGCCTCACAGGCAGCTACTCATCCTCGGTGGAAGACGCCGTCAACTATGCCCTGGCGAACGATGTCGTCGTGGTAGCGGCCACGGGCAACGGCGGCGACGACCAGATAGGGGATCCTTCGCCCGGCTGTCCGGCCTGCCACGACGGTGTCCTGGCCGTGGGCGCCACCGACTACAACATGGACCGCACTTACTACTCCAACTATGGCTGCAGTGTCTACGGCGGCTGCCTGGATATTATGGCGCCGGGCGGCGACGTCTACGCTGATGAGAACGGCGACACCTATGCGGACGGCATTCTCCAGGAGTCGCTCGCGATCTGGTGCGACCCCTACGCAACTCCCGGCGACTACACCGCATTCGCGTATTGTTTCGGCGCAGGGACATCCATGGCCGCGCCGCATGTGGCGGGGGCGGCGGCTCTGATCCTGGAGACGAGTCCCAGCCTCACCGCAGATGAGGTGAGGGATGTCCTTATCAGCACGGCGATGGATCTGGGAACGCCCGGGTATGACCTGGAGTACGGATACGGTCTCGTGAATGTCTATGCAGCCGTCCTGATGGCGGACGACTTCGACCTGGACGGTGTGTCCAACGCCGAGGACAACTGCCTCTACGTCTATAACCCCGATCAGGCCAATGCCGATGCCGCGTTCATCGACAACGGGCCCGTCGTGCCGGGCGATGACGTCACCGTCCCCTACGGCGATAGCCTGGGCGACGCCTGCGACGATGACGACGACAGCGACTGGATGCTGGATACGGGAACGCATCCTGTCCTTGGCACACCGGGCGAGGATGTGGGCTGCGGCTCCGGCCCCACCAACCCGCTGGTCCAGGATACGGACGGCGATCACTGGGTCGATGGGGCGGAGTGTCTGCTGGGCTCGGACCCCAACGACCCCGCCAGCAAGCCGGCATGTCCACCTTTCTCACAAGACCCCGACCACGATTGCCTCTCCACCGACATGGAAGCGCTCTTCGGCTCCAGCACTAGCTCCAGCCAGACTACTATGGACACGGACGGCGACGGCATCAACGACGGCATGGAGGTCAACAGGTGGGGCACCTCGCCGACTGTAAGGAACAGCGACGGCGACGTCTGCGACGACGACAAGGAGATCGCCGAGATCAACGGCGACGGGGTGGTCAACTCCCTCGACGAGGCACGGGTGGCGCTGCGGGTATACAACGCCCAGGATGACGACCCCAACGACGGCGACCCGGTCCCCGACCCCGACATGCAGGTAAGCCCCGCCTTCGACATCAACAGGGACGGGGTGATGAACCCCCTCGACGCTGCGCTGGTCGCCCGCAACTCGAACATAACGGAGCCGCCGGAGGAGTGCGACTGCCGCTAGGGCGGAGCCGCTGGACGCGCCCTTCGTCCACAACCGCGACTATGCCGGTCGGGCCGGACGCCGTCTGTTCCCCAGACCAGCGCTAGGTCCGCCAGATGACCTCGTAGAGCTTGTAGCGGTCGGGGAAGCCTTTCAGGCGGTGGTTGCCCCGGCTCTCGTATTTGAACCCCGGATAGGGCCCCGCCAGCCCCTTGACGAGCTCCGACATAAGGATCTGTCCGCCATTCGCCTTCTCGGCGATGCGGGCGGCGAGGTTGACGGCCGCCCCAAAGAAGTCCTGCTCGTCGCGGAGGACATCGCCGGCGTTGAGCCCCATCCTGAGGATCAGGGGACGGACAGGGTACTCGCGGTTGTGCTCGGCGATCTTGCGCTGGATGTCGATGGCGCAGAGGACGGCCCTACGAGCGGTGGCGAAGGCGACCATGAAGCCGTCGCCCTGGTATTTGACCTCGAAGCCGCCGTGGTCCTGGATCTGCGTTCGCACTATCTGGTTGTGACGCTTGAGGATATCGAACGCCTCCTGGTCGCCGGCAAAGGATGTCATTTTGGTGAATCCCTGGATGTCGGTGAAGAGGATGGTGGTGGTGCCCTCCTGAGCCGGGCGGAAGGTTATCCCCACGGCATGGCCGCACTGGCCGCAGAAGCGGACGCCCTCGGCGACGCCGGCGCCACAGGAGGGGCAGACGGCGGGCGTCGACGCAGGCTCCGCGACGGGGCGCGCGGGCATCAGTGAGCCGGAGTGCTGGTCCAGCTCTTCAACAGCCGGGGGCGGGTCAAGCTGCGGTTCGGGCACAGGCACCAACCTCTTCTCAGATCGCAAAGGCCCACTCAGCTTGCCGGTGGGCCTCTAGTGGTGTTCCCTCATGGATCGCCTCACTGCATTCCAGACAAGTGTAGCATCGGGGCAGCGGCGCGGTCAACGAGAGAGGCGTTAGCGGCGGTAGGGGCGACGGCCGCGACGACCCTTGTCGGCGAAGAGGGGGCCCGGGCGTCCGGCGGCGGCGGCGAACTCGTGGAGGGCGTCGTCGGGCTCGCTGACCATCTGCTTGCGTAGCTCGACGATCTCGTCGCGCAGGAGGGCCGCCCTCTCGAACTCGAGGCTCCTGGCGGCCTGCTTCATCTCCTTCTCCAGATCGCGGATGAGGCGCGCCAGCTCGTCCTTGGGGACGGCGCCGGCGGCGACGTAGCGCACTCTCTCCTCAGCCACCTTCTTGACGTGGTCGGTGATGTCCTTGATCGCCTTGCGGATGCCCTGGGGGCTGATGCCGCGCTCCTCGTTATATGCCGTCTGGATGCGGCGGCGGCGGTAGGTCTCGTCGATGGCGCGGCGCATGGAGTCGGTCATGTTGTCGGCGTACATGATGACGTGCCCGTCGATGTGGCGGGAGGCGCGGCCGACGGTCTGGATGAGGGCGTCGCGGGAGCGGAGGTAGCCCTCTTTGTCGGCGTCGAGGATGGCGACGAGGCTGACCTCGGGCAGGTCGAGCCCCTCGCGCAGGAGGTTGATGCCGACGACGACGTCGTGGACCCCGCTGCGGAGGTCGCGGAGGATCTCCACCCGCTGGAGGGTGTCGATCTCGGAGTGGAGGTAGTGGGTGCGGACGCCCATCTCGGCCAGGTAGTCGGCGAGGTCTTCCGCCATCTTCTTCGTCAGGGTGGTGACGAGGGCGCGCTCGCCGCGCTCGACGCGGACGCGGATCTGGTCGAGTAGGTCATCTATCTGGCCGGCGGTGGGCTTGACCTCGACGGAGGGGTCGATTAGGCCGGTGGGCCGGACGATCTGCTCGACCACCTGGTCGCTGTGCTCGTGCTCGTAGGGGCCGGGCGTGGCCGAGACGTAGACGACCTGGTCGATGTGGCCCTCGAACTCGGCGAAGTTGAGGGGGCGGTTGTCGAGGGCGGAGGGCAGGCGGAAGCCGAAGTCGACCAGGGTCTGCTTGCGGGAGAGGTCGCCGCGGTACATGCCGCGGACCTGGGGGATGCTGATGTGGGACTCGTCGATGAAGAGCAGGAAGTCGTCGGGGAAGTAGTCGAGGAGCGTCCAGGGGGTGCTGCCCGGCGGCCGGCGGGCGAGATGGCGGGAGTAGTTCTCGATGCCGGAGCAGTAGCCGGCCTCACGCATGCTCTCGATGTCGTAGTTGGTGCGCTCCTCCAGGCGGGCGGCCTCCAGCAGCTTGTCCTGGGCGCGCAGCTCGGCCAGCCGCTCCTTCAGCTCCTGCTGAATGTCGGCGATGGCGGCGGTGAGCTTCTCCGGCGAGGTCACGAAGTGCTTGGCGGGGTAAACGTCGACGCTGTCGCGCTCGGCGAGCAGCTCGCCGGTCAGGGGGTCGAGCTCCATGATGCGCTCGACCTCGTCGCCCAGGAAGTCGATGCGGACGGCGGTCTCCTCGTACGCGGGCATGATGGTGAGGCTGTCGCCGCGCAGCCGGAAGTTGCCGCGGGAGAGGGTCATGTCGTTGCGGTCGTACTGCATGTCGACGAGGCGGCGGACGGCGCGGCCGCGGTTCGACTGCTCGCCCCGGCGGAAGGTGAGGACGAAGCTCTGGTACTCCTCCGGCTCGCCGAGGCCGTAGATGCAGGAGACGGAGGCGACGATGAGGACGTCGCGGCGCTCGAAGAGGGCGCGGGTGGCGGCGTGGCGGAGCTTGTCGATCTCGTCGTTGATGTCGGCGTCCTTGGCGATGTAGGTGTCGCTGCGAGGGAGGTATGCCTCGGGCTGGTAGTAGTCGTAGTAGCTGACGAAGTACTCGACGGCGCTCTCGGGGAAGAACTCCTTGAACTCGGAGCAGAGCTGGGCGGCGAGGGTGCGGTTGGGGGCGAGGACGAGGGTCGGGCGCTGGACGCGGGCGACGACGCTGGCCATGGTGAAGGTCTTGCCGCTGCCGGTCACGCCGAGGAGGGTCTGGTGCTTGTAGCGGTTGGTGAGGCCGTCGACGAGCTGGTCGATGGCCTGGGGCTGGTCGCCGGTGGGCTGGAAGTCGGAGACAAGCTTGAACTCTGCCATTGCATGTTCAAGTTTACCCTATTCCGCTGGGATTCCCCAGTCCCTCGGCGTCATGGGGGCGCTTCCGCTGCGGGCAGTATAAGCGTTCCTCTTCCCACCCGCCCGCCCTAGGGGTGTTGGGGGGTTCAAGGGGACACCCCTTGAACCCCGGCAGAGGGGGATTCCCCCTCTGCACTCCCCCTGCACTAATCGAATGAGATACGATGTGGAAAAAGGACCGGAAGGCTGCAGGTTTCAACCTGCAGGGAGATACCCAACAGCGGCGAAGTGGAGGGCTGAAGCCTTCCGCTACATTGGCTATGAAGGGCGCCCACGGCTACTGGGCGGTGAAGGAGGAGAGGGCGAGACGGATCTTGTCTTCGAGGGTGAGGGATTCGTCGCGGGGGAGGCGCGAGGCGGCGGCCGTCGCTTCGCTCTG
>DAOUEO010000065.1:0-24884 GCA_034430455.1 Dehalococcoidia bacterium
TCCTGGGCGAGGGGCGTCTCATCAACCTGGCGGCGGCGGAGGGCCATCCCGCCAGCGTGATGGACATGAGCTTCGCCAACCAGGCCCTCTGCGCCGAGCACCTCGCTTTGCAGGAGAAGAAGCTGCCGCCCGCCGTGCATCCGGTGCCCCTGGAGATCGACCACGAGATAGCGAAGCTCAAGCTGACCGCGATGGGCAACAGCATCGATACCCTTACGCCGGAACAGGAGGAGTATCTGGCTAGCTGGGAACTAGGGACCTAGCCGGCCGCCGTTTCAAGGACTGAAGGAGGAACGAATGTCCACTACGTTTATGAACTCGCCGTCTTTGCTTCTGACGTCGGAGTCGGTTACGGAGGGGCACCCCGACAAGCTCTGCGACCAGATCTCCGACGCCGTCCTCGATGCCATCCTGGCGCAGGACCCGATGGCGAGGGTTGCCTGCGAGACGGCGGCGACTACCGGGCTCGTCGTGGTGATGGGAGAGATCACCACGAGCTGCTACGTGGAGATCGCCGACATCGTCAGGAATACCGTCCGCGAGGTCGGCTACACGCGGGCCAAGTACGGGTTCGACTACGAGACCTGCGGCGTGATCGTCTCGATCAAGGAGCAGTCGAAGGACATAGCGGTGGGCGTGGACCACTCGCTGGAGTACCGCGAGCACCTCAGCGCCGACGAGGAGATGGAGAGGGGCGCTGGCGACCAGGGCATGATGGTCGGCTTTGCCTGCACGGAGACGCCGGAGCTGATGCCCCTTCCCATATCGCTGGCCCACAAGCTGTGCCAGCGCCTGGCGGAGGTGCGCAAGGACGGCACCCTGCACTATCTCCGCCCCGACGGCAAGTCCCAGGTGACGGTCGAGTACGTTCACGGGGTGCCGAAGCGGGTCGAGGCGGTGGTGGTCGCGGCCCAGCACGACAAGGTGGTGAAGCAGGACGTGCTTCACAAGGAGATCATGGAGCTGGTGATCCGGAAGGTGATCCCGGCGGGGCTGCTCGACGAGAACACGAAGTACTTCATCAACGCGACGGGGCGGTTCGAGATCGGCGGGCCGATGGGGGACGCCGGTCTCACGGGCCGCAAGATCATCGTCGATACGTACGGGGGGATCGCGCGGCACGGCGGCGGCGCCTTCTCGGGGAAGGACGCGACGAAGGTGGATCGCTCCGGCGCCTACGCCGCCCGCTACGTGGCGAAGAATCTGGTGGCGGCCGGCCTGGCGGACAGGCTGGAGATCCATGTCTCCTACGCGATCGGGGTGTCGCATCCGACGTCGCTGTCCATCGAGGCGTTCGGGACGGGGCGGATCGCGGAGCCGGAGATGCTGGCGCTGGTGAGGAAGCACTTCGATCTGCGGCCGGAGGCGATCATCCGGGGGCTGAATCTGAGGCGGCCGATCTACCGGGCGACGGCGTGCTATGGGCACTTCGGTCGGGAGGACATAGACGCGCCGTGGGAGCGGACGGACAAGGCGGCGGCGCTGCGGCAGGAGGCGGGCCTGGACGCGGCGGCGGTGAAGGCGGAGCGGTCGGCTCAGCAGGCCGGCAGGCGCTAGGGGAGGTAGGCGTTGTTCGCGCTGGTGCTGGCAGGAGGCAAGGGGGAGCGGCTCAGGCCGCTGACGTCGGACCGGCCGAAGCCGATGGTGCCGGTCAACGATAGGCCGATCCTGCAACATCACCTGGAGTGGCTGCGGGAGAACGGGGTGACGGACGCGGTGCTGCTCTGCGGCTATAAGCACGAGTCGATCCATCATCACTTCGGCGACGGGCACCGCTTCGGGCTGCGCATCCGCTACTCTATCGAGGAGACGCCGCTGGGCCGCGGCGGCGCTTTCAAGCAGGGGTTCGGGCAGGTGCCGGAGGGGGAACGGGTCGTCATCGGGACGAACGGGGATAATCTGACGGATCAGCCGCTGGCGCCGCTGCTGCGCGCGCACCGGCGGTCGGGGGCGACGGCGACGGTGATGCTGGCGGCGCTGCGCAGCCCCTACGGCATCGTGAGGCTGCGGGGGTCGCGGGTGCTGGGGTTCGACGAGAAGCCGCTGCTGCCCCATTGGGTGAACGCGGGGGTGTACGTGCTCGACCGCGAGTTCTTCGCGATGCTGCCGGAGGTGGGCGACCACGAGACGACGGTGTTCCCGGAGCTGGCGGCAGCGGGGAGGCTGTACGGGTACAGGAGCAGCGCGTTCTGGAAGGCGATCGATACGGTGAAGGACGTGTCGGAGGCGGCGGCGCACCTGGCGGGCTAATAGAGACGGCGGGCAGGATGCCCGCCCTACGAGTGGAGCAACGTTGGGAGCAATCATGGGAAACGTGATCAAGTTCGGGACGGACGGCTGGCGGGCGATCATCGCCGAGGACTTCACGTTCGATAACGTGCGGGCGTGCGCGCAAAGCGTGGCGCTGTTCCTCAAGGAGAGCGGCTTCGCGTCGCGGGGGCTGGTCGTCGGGTATGACACGCGATTCGCGTCGGAGGACTTCGCGGCGGCGGTGGCGGAGGTGGTGACGGCGAACGGGGTGAAGGTGTATCTCGCGGATAGGGCGACGTCGACGCCGGCGGTGAGCTTCAGCATCCTCGATAAGGGCGCCGGGGGAGCGGCCGTCATCACGGCCAGCCATAACCCGCCGCAGTGGAACGGCTTCAAGTACAAGCCGGACTTCGCGGGGAGCGCGACGCCGGAGGTGATCGCGCGGCTGGAGGCGCCGCTGCCCGATATCGTGGCGTCGGGGGCGGTGCCGCGTCTGGCGCTGAGCGAGGCGGAGAGCCGGGGGCTGCTGGTGCGCTTCGACCCTGTGCCGCCGTATTTGGCGCAACTGCGCCGTCTGGTCGACCTGGAGCGGATACGAGCGGCCGACCTCAAGGTGTGCGTCGACCCGATGTACGGCAGCGGCAGGGGCTACATGCGGGAGCTGCTGTCGGGAGGGCGGCTCGTCTTGAAGGAGCTGCACGGGGAGCACAATCCCACGTTCCCGGGGCTGCACTCGCCGGAGCCGATCGGCCGCAACCTGGCGGAGCTGTCGGTGGCGGTGCGCGCGGAGAAGGCGGACGTGGGGCTGGCGACGGACGGCGACGCGGACCGGATGGGGGTGGTGGACGAGTCGGGGGAGTACGTGGACCAGTTGCAGGTCTTCGGGCTGCTGACGTACTACCTGCTGGAGGCGCGGGGGGAGCGGGGGGCGATCGTCAAGTCGCTGACGACGACGCGCATGGTGATGCGGCTGGGCGAGATATACGATGTCCCTGTGTACGAGACGCCGGTCGGGTTCAAGTACCTGGGGCCGAAGATGATGGAGTCGAACGCGCTCATCGGCGGCGAGGAGAGCGGGGGATACGCCTTCCGCGGCCACCTGCCGGAGCGCGACGGCATCCTGGCGAGCCTGTACTTCCTGGACTTCATGGCCCGCACGGGCAAGAGGCCGTCGGCGCTGCTGGCGGAGCTTTACGACCGCGTGGGCCCGCACTACTACGACCGCGTGGACATCCGGATGCGTCCGGAGAAGCGCGCGGGGGTGCTGAAGCGGGTCGATGAGAGCCAGCCGAAGGAGGTCGCGGGCGTAAGGGTCGTCGGGCGGGACACGGTCGACGGCTACCGGTTCGAGCTGGAGAACGGAGGCTGGCTGCTGATCCGCTTCTCGGGCACGGAGCCGCTGATCCGGATCTACACGGAGGTGCCGGAGAAGCGGCTGGTGCCGGAGCTGCTGAAGGCGGGCCGCGAGCTGGCGGGACTGCCGGAGACAAAGGAGGGCTGAAGCGATGCACGTCCTGGATGACCCCGAGACCTACGCGCGCCTCGACCCCGATGGCCTGGGAGGCCGCGTCGGCGGGCTGCCGGAGCAGTGCCGGGAGGCCTGGGAGCAGGCGAGGTCGTTCTCTTTCCCCGCCGACTTCGCGCGGGCGGAGCGGACGGTGATCCTGGGGCTCGGCGGCTCGGCGATCGCGGGCGACATCCTGCGGACGCTGGCCGTCCGCGGGGGCAGGAAGGCGGTCTTCGTCCACCGCGGCTACGACCTCCCCGGCATCGTCGATGAGGGCACGCTGGTCATCGCCTGCAGCTACAGCGGCGAGACGGAGGAGGTGCTGTCGTCGTTCGGGCGGGCGCTGGAGACGCCGGCGCGGAAGCTGGTGATCACGACGGGCGGCAGGCTGCTGGCGCTCGCCGAGGAGCGGGGCGTCGCGGCGTACCGGTTCGAGTACAAGGGAGAGCCGCGGTCGGCGCTGGGGCATAGTCTGATGCCGCTGCTGGCGCTGGGCGAGTCGATAGGGCTGCTGCCCGATCAGGGCGAGGCGGTCGCGGAGGCGCTGTCGCTGATGGAGGAGCTGCGCGGCGAGATCGGAGAGTCGGTGCCGTTCGAGAAGAACGCGGCGAAGCAACTGGCGACGCGGCTCCAGGGGAAGCTGCCGGTGGTGTACGGGGCGGAGGCGCTGACGGAGGCGGCGCATCGCTGGAAGACGCAGCTCAACGAGAACGGCAAGGTGTGGGCGTTCTACGAGGAGCTGTCGGAGGCGAACCATAACGCTATCGAGGGGTACGGGCTGCCGCGCGAGGTGGCGGAGAGGGCGCACGTGGTGTTCCTCTACCATCCGAAGCTGAACCCGCGCATCATTCTGCGCTATAACGGGACGCACGACGCGCTGGCGGCGGCGGGGGTGTCGGACGAGCAGGTGACGGCGCGGGGGGAGAGCGATCTGGCGCGGGTGCTGACGGCGGTCGTTTACGGCGACCACGCGAGCTACTATCTGGCGATGCTGAACGGGGTGAGGCCGTCGCCGGTGACGGCGATCCAGCATTTGAAGCGGTGGCTGGCGTCGGAGAGTTAGGGGTGCCCTAGAAGACGTCAGATCTTCCCACCCGCCCGCCCAGGTGTGTTTATGAAGAAGAGTTTCAGGGGGGCACCCCCTGAAACCCCCGGCAGAGGGGTATGCTCCCCCTCTGGACTCCCCCATTCAACGGATCTTTGTCGCGGCAGAACGAGAACGGGGGCGGGCAAGATGCCCGCCCCACGTGATCTTCGGGATGACCAGGGTTAGCGCTTGGTGTACTGAGGGGCTTTGCGGGCCCGCTTGAGGCCGTATTTCTTCCGCTCTTTGACCCGTGAGTCGCGCGTGAGGAGGCCGTTCTGGCGCAGCGGCTTCCTGAGCCCCTCGTCGAGGCGGAGGAGGGCGCGGGCGATGCCGTGCGAAACGGCGCCCGCCCAGCCGCTGATACCGCCGCCCGCGACCTTGACCTGGGCGTTGAACTTGTCCTGGTTCTCGGTGACGAGGAAGGGCTTGAAGATCAGGGTCTGATGGGCCGGCCGGTTGAAGACCTCCTCCAGCGGCTTGCCGTTGATGACGATGGCCCCCGTGCCCGGGGTCAGGCGCACCCGCGCCACTGCGCACTTTCTCCGTCCGGTGCCGGCGTAGTATTGCTGGTTCAAGATGAGGTCTCCTCCTCCGACGGTTGTGTCTGGTCAGGCTGCTCGACAGCCTCGGTAGCGGCGACTTCCTCGGCGGCGGCGGGCGGCTCTTCGACCGGCTCCGCCTTCGCCGGCGGCGGCGCGGCGGCGGCCACGACCTCTACGCGCTCCGGCGACGCCTTGATCTGGGACTGGTGCGGGTGCGCGGGCCCAACGTAGACCTTGAGGTGACGGTAGAGCTGCGCCCCCAGACGGTTGTGCGGCAGCATGCCGCGCACGGCGTGCTCGATGACGCGCCCGGGATGGGCGGCCATCATTCTCTCCAGGGTGGTCTTCTTGAGGCCGCCCGGGTACTGGGTGTGACGGTAGTAGGTCTTGTCGCGCATCTTGTTGTTGCCGGTGAAGCGCACCTTGGCGGCGTTGACGACGACCACGAAGTCGCGCATGTCGAGATGGGGCGTGAAGTCGGGGCGGTGCTTCCCCCGCAGGAGGGAGGCGACGCGCGCCGCCAGACGCCCCAGGGGCTGGTCGGCGGCGTCGATGACGTGCCACTGGGGTACGATCTCTTTTGCCTTGACGCTATAGGTCTTCATCAATATCAGTCTCTTCACTCAGGTTCAAGCCGGCGTAGGTTACGCGCATCAGACAGAGCCCCTGGGCGGGGGCCGTCGGGCCGGCCACCCCCGGGCGCGCCTCTTGCAGCATGGCCGCGAACTCTTGCGGCGTCTGCCGTCCCAGGCCCACCTGGGCGAGGGCGCCCACGGTGCGCCGCACCTGATGGGGCAGGAACGACCCCGCCTCCGTCAGCAGGACGAGCAGGCGGCCGCGCCGGCGCAACTCGATCCGGTAGACGGTGCGGACGGTGCTCGCCCGCGGGTTCGCCAGCTCCGCGGCGAAGGCGGCGAAGTCATGCCTGCCGACGAGAGAGGCTGCCGCCTGCGCCATGGCGCCCATGTCTAAAGGTTCTTCCAGGTGCCAGGCCCGGCCTCTGAGCAGGGGCGAGGGCACCGGATCATTATATATCAGGTAGCGGTAGAGCCGCTTGCGCGCCCGCCGCCGGGGGTCGAAGTCCGGCGGCACCTCGGCGGCCCGCCGCACGGCGATGTCGTCGGGCAACCAGCGGTTGAGCCCTCTGACGAAGGCGCCGATGTCGTACGGCGCACCCGTCGGGAAGGAGGCCACCTGGCCGCGGGCATGGACGCCGGCGTCGGTGCGGCCGGCGAGGGCCACGCGGCAACCCGCGCCGGTAAGCCTCCGCAGCGCCCCTTCCAGCTCTCCCTGGATGGTGGGCGCGTTCTTCTGTATTTGGGAGCCGCCGTAGCGGCTGCCGTCATATTCTAAGACCAGGGCTATCCGGCGGGCGGGGCCCTCTATCGGTTGTCCCTTCGCTGCCATCTCTCAGCGGGCCGGCGGCCCTATGGATGGCCTCCCTTTTTCCCTATACGAGCTCGAGCTGGGCGACGGCGGCGCCGTCGCCCCAGCGGCGGCCCAGCTTGACGACCCGGGTGTAGCCGCCGTGACGGTCGGCGTAGCGGGGGCCGATCTCGTCGAAGACCTTCTTGACGACGTCGGGGTCGTTGATGACGCTGAGGGCCTGGCGGCGGGCATGAATGCCGCCGTCCTTGCCCAGCGTGATCATCTTCTCCGCGATGGGTTGCACCTCCTTGGCTTTGGCCTCGGTGGTGCGGATCTTCTCGTGGCGGAGGAAGTCGGTCACCAGGCCCCGGAAGAGGGCCCGTCGCTGCGAGCTTGATCTGTCGAACTTGCGGCCGGCGATTCGATGTCTCATGATGATACCTGCAACGGTAGCCCCACCCGAGAGCGGGGGCTCCCGGCTACTTCTCTTTCTTCTTCTCCTCCGGCTTCTCCTCCTCCTCCGGCTTCTCCTCCTCCTCCGGCTTCTCCTCCTCCACCTTCTCCTCGTTCGCACTCTCTTCCTCGTCCAGCGCGGAGATGTCCTTGCCCGACTTGCGGAGCGCCTGGAGGAGGGCTGTGCCGAGGCTGCCCAGGGACTCGTCCTCCTCCTCTTCCTCCCCAAAGGCCGGGCCCAGCTCATCCTCCTCGAGGGACTCGGGCTGGAGGAAGCCCAGCTGGATCAGCTTGCCCTTCAGCTCGTCGTAGGACTTGCGTCCGAAGTTGCGCAGGGCGAGCAGCTCATCCTCGCTCTTCTCCAGGACCTGCCCCACGGTCATGAGGCCGCTGCGCTTGAGGCAGTTGTAGGCGCGCACGGAGAGGCTGAGCTCTTCGATGGGGGTGTTGTAGCGATCGGGGGAGAGGGCGGCGCCCACTCCCAGCCCTCGCTCAACCATCGCCGGCTGGGGCTTGCCGAGGTAGCTGAAGATGGTCAGTTGCTCGGCGATGATGGTTGCGCTCTGGCTGACGGCCTCGACGCCGGTGATGCTGCTGTCGGTCCACACCTCGAGTACGAGGCGGTCGTAGTCGGTTATCTGGCCGACGCGGGTGCGCTCGACGTGGTAGTTGACCCTGCGGACAGGGGTGAATATGGAGTCGACGGGGATGACGCCGATGGGCAACCCGTCGCGGTCGCCGGCGGGGATGTAGCCGTGGCCGGGCTCGACGTTGAACTCGATGGTGAGATGCGCCTTGGGGGAGTTCAAGGTGGCGAGGTGGAGGTCGGGGTTGACGATCTCGTAGTCGGCGGTGGTCTGGATATCGCCGGCCGTGACGCTCGTCTCGCCGCTCGCCTCCAGGTAGAGCTTGCCCGGGCGGTCGGAGAGGGCGCGCAGCCGGATCTCCTTGACGCTGAGGAGAAGCTCCATGCTGTCTTCTTTGACATGAGGGATCGTGGAGAATTCGTGCTCCACCTCTTCTATGCGGACGGAGGTTACCGCCGCTCCGGGGAGCGAGCTGAGGAGGACGCGACGCAGGGCGTTGCCGATGGTGGTGCCGAATCCCGCCTCCAGGGGCTCGGCGACCATGCGGGCGTAGCTTTCGCTCTCCTCTTCGATCTCGATGTGTGGGGCTACCAGCTCAGCTTTCATGGTGCCCTCCCGATCCAGGTCTAGGGGTTGAGGACCGATCAACTCTCTGCCCTCCAGCTATTGATTTTGCGCCGCTTACCGCGAGTAGTACTCGACGATTACAAGGGGGTCGAACTTGACCCCTGCGTCAGAAGGCTCAGGGGGGTGCAGTACACTCCCCGTCATGGTCGCCCCGTCCAGGCTCAGCCAGGCCGGTATCTCCTTGTTCTTCACGGTTTCCTGGACGATCTTATAGTACTCGGTCTTCTTTCCCGACTCGGTCCAGCCGATGGTGGCATTGACGTTGACCTGGGCCGAGGGGATGCCGGTCTTGCGCCCGTTGATGGATAGGTGGCCGTGGTTCACGAGCTGCCGGGCCTGGGCGCGGGAATCGGCGAAGCCCAGGCGGTAGACGACGTTGTCGAGCCGCGTCTCCAGCAGACGGATGAGGTTGTCGCCGGTCACGCCGGGGCGTTGCACGGCCTCCGCGTAGTAGCGGCGGAACTGGCGCTCCAGGACGCCGTAGGTGCAGCGGGCCTTCTGTTTCTCCCGCAGTTGCATGGCGCGGTCGGAGATGCGGCGCCGGCGGGGGAGACGATAGCCGGGCGGCTGCGGCCGCTTCTGGAGGGCGCACTTGGTGTAGCACCTTTCGCCCTTGAGCATCAGGGCGTCGCCGTGGCGACGGCAGAGTCTACATACAGGTCCGGTGTATCGAGCCATGTAGGGTTGTCTCCTTTACCCTCTCTACACCCGGCGGCGCTTGGGAGGGCGGCAGCCGTTGTGCGGTATGGGAGTGACGTCGCGGATGCTGAGGACGGCGATCCCGGCGCTCTGGAGGGCGCGGATAGCCGCTTCTCGACCGCTGCCCGGTCCTTTGACGAAGACATCCACCTGCCGCATCCCGTGCTCCATTGCCTTGCGGGCCGCCTGCTGGGCGGCCAACTGGGCGGCGTAGGGCGTGCTCTTGCGCGAGCCCTTGAATCCGGAGCCGCCGCCGCTGCTCCAGGCGATGGCGTTGCCCGACGGGTCGGTCATCGTGATCACGGTGTTGTTGAAGGTAGACTGAATGTAGGCTCGTCCTTTGGGAACCGACTTCCGCTCTCTTTTTCTGGCCTTTGTCTTACCCTTTTTTTCCGCCACAGGCCTTCATCCCCCCTTACTTCTTGGCGGCCGCCCGCCGCTTGCCGGCAACGGTGCGGCGGATGCCCCGCTTGGTGCGGGCGTTGGTGCGCGTCCGCTGTCCGTGTACGGGCAGGCCGCGGCGATGCCGTATGCCCCGATAGCAGTTGATCTCGACGAGGCGCTGGATGTTCTGACGCACCTCGCGGCGCAGGTCGCCTTCCACGACGTGCCCCTTGTCGATGACCTCACGGATGCGGTTGGTCTCCTCGTCCGTCAGGTCGCGCACACGCACGGTGGGGTCGACCTTGGTCTGGGCGAGGATCTTCTGGGCCTGCGTGCGCCCGATGCCGTAGATGTAGGTGAGCGACACGGCGACCTGTTTGTCGTTGGGAATGTCCACGCCGACGATACGAGCCATGAATCCTCCTCATCCGACCCCACGAGGTGGGGGGAATGGTTGTTCCAGCGTCAGCCCTGGCGCTGCTTGTGCTTGGGATTAGGGCAGATGACCATGAGGACGCCCTTGCGCCGAACGATGCGGCACTTCTCGCAGCGCACCTTGACGGAAGCCCTTACCTTCATGTCGATGCTCTCTGCTTTCTTGTCGTCTCCACTCTTACTTGAAGCGGTAGGTTATGCGGCCCCGCGACAGGTCATAGGGCGAGAGCTCTACGAGCACCCGGTCGCCGGGCAGAACCCTTATGAAGTTGAGCCTTATCTTTCCTGAGATGTGGGTGAGAACGCGATGCCCGTTGGCAAGCTCCACTCTGAACATGGCGTTGGGCAGGGCTTCTTTCACCACGCCCTCCACTTCGATGGATTCTTTCTTCGGCATAACCTCCCCAATAATGATTGTTGCGTGGCGCCGCCCCGTCTAGGGCAGCGTCAGGATCTGCGCCTCGCCGTCCATTATAGCGATGGTGTGCTCGAAATGGGCGGAGCGCTTACCATCGAGGGTGCTGACGGTCCAGTTGTCGTCATGCCTCTTGGTGCGCCAATCGCCCGCGTTCACCATCGGCTCGAGGGCGAGCACCATCCCTTTCTTCAGGATTGGGCCCCGGTCGGGCGGGCCGAAGTTGGGCACCTGAGGCTCCTCGTGCATCTGGCGGCCTATGCCGTGCCCGACGTACTCCCGCACTACCGAGTAGCCTTCTCCTTCCGCCTCCATCTGTATGGCATGGGAGACGGCGCCGAGCGGCACCCCCGCCCGAGCGGCCGCGATCCCTTTGTGGAGGGCGCGCTCGGTCACCCGGAGCAGACGCTCTCCCTCGGCGTCCAGCTGCCCTACGCCGACGGTTAGGGCGGAGTCGCCGACAAATCCCTTGTAGGTGGCACCCAGGTCTATGCTGACGATATCGCCTTCTTGAAGCACCCTATAGTCAGGGATGCCGTGGACGATCTCATCGTTGACGGAGACGCAGACGCTGGCGGGGTAGCCCTGGTATCCCAGGAAGGTGGGCCTAGCCCCTCGCCCCGCGAACTCCCTTCTGACTATCCTGTCCAGCTCTTTCCTCACGAGGCCCGGCCTCATGGCCTCCGCCAGGATTCGCAGCACCTGGGCGACGATCCGGCCCGCCTCACGTATTGTCGCTATCTCTTCTTCTGATTTGATGATGATAGGCATCTGATCCAATCAGGCGGCGGCTACGCTCCTCCATCGTGCTATCGGGGGGCTGGGACTCCCGCCGCCTTTAGCAGGTCTTGCCCCACCGAATCGGCATCCTTCTCGCCGTTCACCTCCACCAGCTTCCCCGCCCGGGCATAGTACTCGGTGAGTGGGGCTGTCTGCTGGTTGTAGACAGACAGGCGATTCCTTACGGTCTCCGGCTTATCGTCGTCCCGCTGGTAGAGATCGCCGCCACACTTGTCGCAGCGGCCCTTCACCTGGGGCGGGGAATGCTGCTCGTGATAGATGGCGCCGCACTGGCGGCAGGTCCAGCGGCCGGCCAGCCGGGCGACCACCTCTTCTTCGCCCACGTTGATGTAGAGGACCTTGTCTACGGCCTGTCCCCGGTCCTTGAGCGCCGTGTCGAAGGCCTTCGCCTGGTCGACGGTGCGGGGGAAGCCGTCCAGCAGGCACCCCTTCTGACAGTCCGGCCGCTCCAGCCGGTCGAGGAGCATGCGGACGGTCAGCTCGTCGGGGACGAGCTCGCCGCGCTCGACGTGGAGCTTGGCCTGCTTCCCCAGCTCGGTCTCGTTGCGGATATTCTCCCGAAAGAGGTCGCCGGTGGCGATGTGGGCGAGGCCGGTCGCCGCCGCCATGGTGGCGGCCTGGGTGCCTTTGCCCGCGCCGGGAGCGCCCAATAGGATCAGAAACACACTCTTCCCCTTACATTCTAGCGGATGAAGCCGGCATAGTTCCTCATGAGAAGCTGGGCTTCTAGCTGTTTCATGGTATCCAGCACCACACCGACGACGATGAGGAGGCCGGTGCTGCTGATGGTCAGGGACTGCACGTCGGCGAAGGAGGTGGCAAAGAAGGGCACGATAGCCACGAACCCCAGGAAGATGGCGCCCGCCCAGGTGATGCGCACAAGGACACGCATGATGTAGTCCTGGGTGGGACGGCCCGGTCTTATGCCGGGGACGAAGCCTCCCTGCCGCTGCAGGTTCTCCGCCAAGTTCTGCTGCTGGAAGATGACCAGGGTGTAGAAGAAGGCGAAGGCGACCACCAGGAAGAAGACCATGATGTAGTAGGGCGTGTTGCCGGGATTGAACGTGCCGGCGATGAATTTCGCTGCGTTGCGGACCCACACGGTGGTGGAGCCCTCGAAGGCCTGGGCCGCCGTCGCCGGGAAGACGACGAGGGAGAAGGCGAAGATGAGCGGGATCATGCCGGCGGAGTTGACACGCAGGGGGATGTGGGTCTGGCCCGACTGACGGTACATGCGGCCGCCGCGGAACATGCTGCGGGCGTACTGCACGGGGACCCGCCGCTGCGCCTCGTAGAAGAAGACGATAAGGGCTACTAGGGCGATGCCGAGGACGATGAGCATGCCGATCCCGGCCATCCCCGCCGAGGAGTTGACGATGCTGGGGAGAAGCGTGGGCATGCCGGCGACGATGCCGCCGAAAATGATGAGGGAGATGCCGTTGCCGATGCCGTTCTCGGTGATGAGCTCGCCGATCCAGACCAGGAACATGGTGCCGGCGGCCATCGATGTGACGGCGGCGAAGGTCGGCAGGGCGTTGCCGCCGCTGAAGCCGACGCCGGTGACGGCGCCGGCCCGCTCCAGCACGAGCAACTGGCTGTACCCCTGGACGAACGCCAGGGGCACGGTCATCAGGTGGGTGTACAGGGTTATCTTGTTCCGTCCCTGCTCGCCCTCTCTGGACAGGGCCTGGAGGGAGGGGACTACGGGGGTGAGGACCTGCATGATGATGCTGGCGGTGATGTAGGGGTAGACGCCCATGGCGGCGACGCTGAGCCTTCTCAGGGCGCCGCCGCTGAACAGGTTAAGGTAGCCGAAGACGGCGTTGTTCTCGAAGACGTCCTTGAGCCGATCGGCGTCCACGCCCGGGATGGGCACGTGGGCGACGAAGCGGAATATCGTCAGCAGGGCGAAGGTGAAGAGGAGCCGGCGTCGGATGTCCGGTTGCTGGAAGGACTCGACGACCGCTTGCAGCAGGCGCGGCATGGCGGACTGGGTGGCCGGTCTACTCGCTGCCATGCGCTAGCTCCTCTGCTTTGCCTCCGGCGGCCTCTATCTTCTGGCGGGCGGAGGCGGAGAACTTGTCGGCCCGCACTGTCAGGGGTCCCTTGAGGGCGCCGTCGCCCAGGACTTTGAGGGGCCTGCGGGCGTTCTTGATAATCCCGGCGGCCACCAGGGCTTCCGGGGTCACTTCGCTGCCGGCGGGCAGGCTGGCGAGTCGCGAGAGGTTCACCGTCTCGTACTCGACGCGAAAGCGGTTGGTGAAGCCGCGCTTGCGAGCCATGCGGCGGACGAGCGGCAACTGCCCGCCCTCGAAGCTGAGCCTGACGCCGCCCCCGGCGCGCGCCTTCTGTCCCTTCAGCCCGCGGCCGGAGTAGGTGCCGTGGCCGCTGGCGTTGCCCCGGCCCACCCGCTTGGGGCGGTGGCGGGCGCCAGCAGGCGGCCGTAGTTCGTGTTGATGCACCTACTGCTCCTCTTGCACTGCCAACAGATGTTTTACTTTTCGTATCATACCACGCACGCTTGGCGAGTCGCCATGAACGACTGTCTGCCCCAGACGCCGCAGCCCCAGGGCACGGATGGTGCGCTTCTGGTCTTCCTTATAGCCGATGGCGCTCTTCTTCCAGGTGATCTTAAGCGTCGCCGCCACTCTTCACCTCCACCTGGACGGCGGCCAGCCGCTTCGCCCGCTCCACCCGCGGCTCGCGCAGGCGGGATAGGCCGAGCATGGTCGCCTTGACGACGTTGACGGGGTTGTCGCTGCCCAGGGACTTGGCGAGCACGTCGTTGATGCCGGCCATCTCCATGATGGCACGGACGCCGCCGCCGGCGATGACACCGGTGCCGGGCGAGGCGGGCTTCATCAGCACCTTGGCGGCGCAGTACTTGCTCAGCAAGGGATGGGGGATGGTCGACCCGTGCATGGGCACCTGGATGAGGCTCTTGCGGGCGATCGTCGCGCCCTTGCGGATGGCCTCGGCTACCTCCCGCGCCTTCCCCATGCCGACGCCTACCCTTCCTCTGCCGTCGCCGGCGACGACGATGGCGCTGAAGTGGAAGCGTCGGCCACCCTTGACTACCTTGGCGACGCGGTTGATGTGGACGACCTTCTCGGTCAGTTCCGGCTCGCCTGTTTGGACTTGCTCCGCTCTTACCATCACCAATAAGTCCTCTAGAAGCGCAGCCCCGCCTCGCGGGCGGCATCGGCTAGGGCTTTCACGCGCCCATGAAACCGGTAACCGCCGCGGTCGAAGACTACCTTTTCGATCCCTTTCTGGCGCGCCCGCTGACCGATGAGCCGGCCGACGAGGCCGGCGACCGCCGTCTTGGGCTTCCCATTCGACTGGGAGACGAGGTCGTTCTCCCTGTCGGAGGCGGCGGTGAGGGTGCGACCGGCGTCGTCATCGATCACCTGGACGTAGATGTGCGACAGGCTGCGGAAGACGCAGAGGCGGGGCCTCGCCGCGGTCCCCCGGATCTTCCGGCGAACCCGCTGGTGGCGCCGCACTCTGGCGGCCACAGCGGTCTTGCTCTTTCTCATCGCCTATCCTGCTAGTGCTCCCTGGCGGCCCTTCCCGCCTTGCCCGCCTTCCGCCGGACCCGCTCGCCGGCGTAGCGCATCCCCTTCCCCTTGTAGGGCTCCGGCGGCCTGAGGGCGCGGATATCGGCCGCTACCTGGCCCACCAACTCCTTGTCGCTGCCGCGGACATGGACGCGGTTGGTTCCCTCCGTCTCCAGGGTGATGCCCGGCGGCGGCGGGACCTCTATGGGGTGGGAGAAGCCGAGGCTGAGCACGAGCTTGTCCCCCCGCGTCTCGGCGCGATAGCCGAGGCCGTATATCTCCAGGGTCTTGGTGAAGCCGCTGTCCACACCCGTCACCATGTTGGCGAGGAGGCTGCGGGTGAGGCCGTGGAGGGCGCGATGGCGCGGGGCGTCGCTGGAACGGCTGACGAGCAGTTGCCCTCCCTCCAGATGAAGGCTCATCTTGGGAGAGACGTCGCGGGACAGCTCTCCCTTGGGGCCGCGCACGACGACGCGGGTGCCGTCTATGGCGACCTTCACCCTCTCCGGGACGGCGATGGGCTGGCGACCCACCCTGGACATCTAGTTCCCTTTCATAGTCCTGTCCGGCTCAAGAGCCGGCGCTGCGATGCTGTCCTACCAAACGTAGCAGAGGATCTCGCCGCCGATGTGGCGGTGCCAGGCCTGCTGACCGGTCATGACCCCCTGCGGAGTCGATATGATGGCGATTCCCAATCCCCCGTAGACGCGCGGTATCTCCCGCTTCTGGACGTACACGCGAAGGCCGGGCTTGCTGACGCGCTGCAGTCCGGAGAGGACCGGCTCCTTCTTGCCGGTGTACGCCAGTCGAACGCGCAGAAAGCGCCGCGTGCCTTCGCTGAGCTCTTCGAAGTCCCTGATGAAGCCCTCTTCCCTGAGGACGCGAGCGATGGCGACTTTGATCCGGGAACTGGGAAGCCGCAGCTCGTCGTGCCTGGCCATGATGGCGTTGCGAATTCGAGTAAGCATATCGGCGATGGGGTCGGTCATGTTCATGCTATCGCCTCCTTCCGGGGGTATCTCCGCCGCGCGCCATGCAACATCCGAGTCTCCATCACCCTACCAGCTCGATTTCTTGACGCCGGGCAACTGTCCCTCCAAGGCGAGACGGCGGAAACAGATGCGACACATGCCAAACATGCGCATATACGCCCGGGGGCGGCCGCAGAGACGGCAGCGGTTCTTCTGCCGCGTGCCGTACTTGGGCGGCCGCTGGGACCTGACGATCTTCGATACCTTGGCCACAGGCTACTCCTCCAACTGGAGCGTCAGTTACGACTAAAGGGCATTCCCAGCAGTTGCAGCAGGCGTTTGCCCTCCTCATCCGTGCGAGCGGTCGTTACTATCACCACTTGGAAACCGCGAATGCGGTCGATCTTGTCGTAGTCGATCTCAGGGAAGATAAGCTGCTCCCGCAGGCCGAGGCTGTAGTTGCCGCGGCCGTCGAAGGCATTGCTGGAGACGCCGTGGAAGTCGCGGATGCGGGGCAGGGCGGCGTTGACCAGCCGGTCGTAGAGCTCCCACATGCGGTCGCCGCGGATGGTGACCATGAGGCCGATGGGGTTGCCCTCCCGGACCTTGAAGTTGGCGATGGAGCGCTTCGCCCGGCTGATCACCGGCTTCTGGCCGGTGATGGCGGCGATGTCGGCGGCGGCGGAGTCGAGCGCCTTCGGGTTCTGGAGCGCCTCGCCGAGGCCGACGTTGAGGACGATCTTGTCCAGGCGCGGCACCTCCATGTTGTTGCGGTGGCCGAACTCCTTCATGAGGGCCGGTAGGACCTCCTGGCGGTAGAACTCTTTCAGTCTGGGTGCCAAGCTCCGCTCCTAGTCCACGAATTCGCCGCAGCTTCGACAGACGCGGGCTCTGACGCCGTCGGGACGCAGAGCGAAGCCCGCGCGTGTCGGCTGGTGGCAGCTCTTGCAGATGAGCATGACGTTTGATATCTGGATGGCGGCTTCGCGCTCGATTATGCCGGCCTGGGTGCCCTGGGCCCGCGGCTTCTGGTGGCGCTTCACCATGTTGATGCCCTGGACGACGAGGCGTCCCTCGCGGGGCAAGACGCGGCGGACAGGCCCCTGCTTGCCGCGGTCCTTGCCGGCGATGACGAGCACGGTGTCATCACGCTTGATCTTGTTCATACTACCTCCGGGGCGAGAGAGACTATCTTCATGAAGTTCCTTTCCCGCAGCTCTCTCGCAACGGGGCCGAAGATGCGGGTGCCCTTTGGGTTTTCGCTGTCGCTGAGGATGACGGCGGCGTTGTCGTCGAAGCGGATGTAGGAGCCGTCTTGGCGCCCGTAGGTCTTGGCGGTGCGGATGACGACGGCCTTGACGACCTCGCCTTTCTTGACGCTGCCGGCGGGCTGGGCCTGCTTGACGCTGGCGACGATGATGTCGCCGACGCGGGCATAGCGACGCCGCGTGCTCCCCGACACCTGGATGCACATTATCTGACGGGCCCCCGTGTTGTCGGCCACTCTGAGACGGCTGTATATCTGAATCATTCCTTGTCCGGGTCTATGTCTTCTTCGATGGTCTCCGGCTCGGCCTCCGCCGCGGGCTCCGGCTCGGCCTCCGGCTCGGCCTCGGCGGCTGCCTCGGGGGCAGCCTCGGCCTCGGCGACCGCCTCAGGGGCAGCCTCGGCCTCGGCGACCGCCTCAGGGACGGCCTCGGCCTCGGCGACCGCCTCAGGGACGGCCTCTGCCTCTGCGGGCTCCGGCTCGCTCTCGGCGGCTGCCTCGGCAACCGCCTCAGGGACGGCCTCTGCCTCTGCGGGCTCCGGCTCGGCCTCGGCGGCTGCCTCGGGGGCAGCCTCGCTCTCGGCCGCCGCCTCCGGCGGGGTCTCGGTCTCCTCCGCCGGCTTTGCTGCCTTTCTCGGCCTCGCCGGCTTCTTCGGCGCGGCCGCCGGCGGCGGGCTCTCGGCGGCGATCCTCTCGAGGATGGTCTGGTCGATCTCGCGCGGGGCGACCTCGGCGACCTCGTGGCGGGCCAGTATCTCGACGACGCGCCAGCGCTTCTCCCGCGAGAGGGGTCGGCTCTCCAGGATGCGGACAGTGTCGCCGAGGGCGCAGAGCCCCTTCTCGTCGTGCGCCTTGTAGCGCTGGGTGCGGCGCATGCTCTTCTTGTAGAGGGGGTGGCGCTTGTGCTTCTCGACGGCGATGATGACGGTCTTCTGCATCTTGTTGCCGACGACGACGCCTACTTGGGCCCTACGACGGGTGTACATAGTCTAGCTTCCCTCTGACTTGGCTGCTTCCCAGGCCGCTGCCAGTTCTCTCTCCCGCTGGATGGTCTTGATCCGCGCTATCTGGTGTCTGACTTTGGGCAACTCTCTATGGTTGGCGACCTGTCGCGTCGAAAGCTTGAGGCGCAGGGAGAAGATCTGACGGTAGGCCTCCTCCATGTTCTGCGCGAGGTCATGGTCGGAGAGGGCCCGCAACACTTCCACTGCCGTCTTTTTCTTGCGACGAGCCATCGCTCTATGCCCCCTCGTGCTCTCTGGCGATGAAGCGTGTTTTGAGTGGCAGCTTGTGGGAGGCGAGGCGCATCGCTTCTTGGGCCACCTCGCGCTGCACTCCGGCCAGCTCGAAGAGCATCCGTCCCGGCTTGACGACCGCCACCCAGTGGTCGGGGCTTCCCTTGCCGCTGCCCATGCGGGTCTCGGCGGGCTTGGCGGTAACCGACTTGTCGGGGAAGATGCGGATCCAGACCTTGCCGCCGCGGCGGACGTAGTGGGTAATGGCGCGGCGGGCGGCCTCTATCTGGCAGGCCTCCACCCAGGCCCGACCGACGGCCTGGAGGCCGTACTCGCCGAAGCTGACCTGGTTGCCGCCGCTGGCCATGCCGCGCATCTTGCCGCGGTGCACTTTACGGTGCTTGACCCGCTTGGGTTGAAGCATCTTCTACTCCGAAGCCTTCTCTTCCGGAGGGGCGGCTGCCTCCTCGACAGGGGGCGCCGCCGTCTCTGGCTCTTGCTCTGGCTCTTGCTCTTGCTCTTTCTCTGTTCCCGCATCTTCAACGGGCTCCTCCTCCACCGGCGGCGGCGGCGCCGCCTTGCGCTCGGGGAGGATCTCGCCCTTGTATATCCAGACTTTGACGCCGACGCGACCGAAGGTGGTGCGGGCCTCCGCCGTGCCGTAGTCGATGTCGGCGCGCAGGGTGTGGAGGGGCACCTGGCCGGCCTTTTCCGTCTCCCGGCGGGACATCTCGGAGCCGCCGAGGCGCCCGCCGACCATTATCTTCATCCCCAGGGCCCCCCGCTGCATGGTGCGTGTGACCGACTGCTTCATGGCGCGGCGGTGGGAGACTCTCCTCTGAAGCTGCTCGGCTATGGCTAGGGCGACGAGGCGGGCGTCGAGCTCGGGCTGGCGGATCTCGACGATGTTGACGCGCACCCGCCGTCCGGTGAGGCCCTCGAGCCGCTGTCTGAGCTCGTCGACTCTCTGGCCGCCACGCCCGATCACTATGCCGGGGCGGGCGGTGTGGACGGTCACGGAGACCATGTTGGCGTTGCGGTCGATCTCGACGCGGGAGATGCCCGCGTCGGGCAGCGTATTGACGATATTGCCCCGGATGGCCAGGTCCTCGTGGAGGAGGTCGCTGTAGTGCCGGTCGGCATACCACTTGCTCTGCCAGCCGTAGATGATGCCCAGGCGGAAGCCTACGGGGTGCACCTTATGACCCACTCTGTCCCTCCTCTTCGACCACGACGGTGATATGGCTGGCCCGCCGTAATATGGGGCTCGCCCTTCCCCGCGCGCGGGCGCGATGGCGCTTCGTGGTGCGGCCCTCGTCGGCGTAGGCGGCTTTGATCCGCAGGTCGGCGGGGGAAAGCTGGTAGTTGTTCTCGGCGTTGGCGGCGGCCGACTTGACGACCTTGGCGACGACACGAGCGCTGGGCACGGGCAGGAAACGGAGCAGGGTGAGCGCCTCGTCGACCCGCTTGCCGGGCAGGTGCTCGAGAACGAGGCGCACTTTGCGCGCCGAGACCCCTATTTGCTTCGCTCTGGCACTAACTTCCACGAATGTCCCTCACTGGTAGGACCGCGCCGCTATTACTTTCTGCGCACCTGGGTGCGCACCTGGGTGGTCTGCGCCGAGCGCCCGCCGTGGCCGCGGAAGAGGCGCGTCAAGGCGAACTCCCCCAGCTTGTGCCCGACCATGTTCTCGGTGATGAAGATGGGCACGTGGCGCCGGCCGTCGTGGACGCCGATGGTCATGCCGACCATCTCCGGCAGGACGGTGGAGGCCCGCGACCAGGTGCGGATGATCGCCCGCTGGTTGGAGCGCCGAAGCGCCTCCACTTTCTTCAGGAGCTTCGGGTCGATGAACGGTCCCTTCTTGGTGGAACGCGACACAGGATTCTCCTACTCCTAGGCTTTGTGCCGGCTTCTGACGATGTACTTGTCGCTGTCGTGCCGCCGGCGGGTGCGATAGCCTCGGGCCGGCTTCCCCCAAGGGGTCTTGGGGCCGGGCATACCCACAGGCGCCTTGCCCTCCCCACCACCGTGGGGGTGGTCACGCGGGTTCATGGCCGAGCCCCGCACGACGGGGCGGCGTCCCTTCAGGCGGGAGCGGCCGGCCTTGCCCAGCTTGATCATGCTGTTCTCGACGTTGCTGACCTGTCCGATGGTGGCGGTGCAGTTGGCCGCGATCCGCCGCAGCTCGCCGGAGGGGAGCCGCACGAGGGCGAAATCCTCTTCTTTGGCCATGAGCTGGGCGCTGGAGCCGGCGCTGCGAACGATCTGGCCGCCCCGACCAAGGTGAAGCTCGATGTTGTGAATGGCGGTGCCCGTAGGGATGTCCTTCAGCGACAGGGCGTTGCCCGGCCGGATGTCGGCGCTGGGCCCCGCCTCTATCATGTCGTCCACCTTGAGGCCGACCGGCGCCAGTATGTATCTCTTGTCCCCGTCTCGATAATGGATGAGGGCGATGCGGGCGGTGCGATTGGGGTCGTACTCGATGCTGGCGACCCGCCCCGGCACACCCAGCTTGTTCCGCTTGAAATCGATCAGACGGAGACGTCTGGCGGCGCCGCCGCCGCGGTGGCGCACGGTGATCCGACCCTGGTTGTTGCGCCCCGCCTTGCGCCGGCGAGGGACGAGCAGGGACTTCTCGGGCTTCTTCTTCGTTATCTCGTCGAAGGTGAAGCCGCTCATTCCCCGCCGCCCCGGCGATGTCGGCTTGTACTGCTTGACAGGCACTCGGACTAGACTCCTTCGATAAGCTCTATTTTGTGCCCCTCGGCCAGGGTTACTATGGCCTTCTTCCAGGAGGGGGCAGCGGCAGGGCCGCGACCAAAGCGTCGCACTTTGCCCCGCATGTTCATGACGTTCACTGCCTTTACGGGCACGTCGAAGGCAAGCTCGACGGCGTGCTTTATCTGCATCTTGTTGGAATCCCTCGCGACCTTGAAGACGTACTTGTTGTGGCCGGCAAGGATGGTGCTCTTCTCGGTCACCAGCGGCCGCAAAATGACGGCGTAGGGATGGATCTCTTTAGGCATCCGCGCCCTCCTCGACGACGGCCTCGGGAGCAGGCACAGGGGTCCGGGTCCGAGTTCGAGTCCGAGCAGGGGTTGGAGCGGGGGTCGCGGTTGGGGTCGCGGGACGGCGCCGCCGCGCCCGCGGCGCGGGCGGAGCCTCCGCCTCCGGCGGGGGCTCGGGCGCCGGAATCGGCGCCCGGCGGCGCGATGCCCTCGCGCTACCCCAAAGCTGCTCCGCTCTTCGCACCGCCCCCACGGTCATGAGCAGATGCTGATGCGAGAGCATGTCCACGACGTTCAGATAAGGCGCCGGCAAGACCTTGACCTTGCTGAGATTGCGGGCGCTGGTAAGGATGTGCCTGTCCGTCTCTTCAGTGACGAGAAGGGTCGAGCGCTCCAGCCCCAGATTGGCCAGCAGCGCCACGATCTCCTTCGTCCTCGGCTTCTCCAGGCTCAGCTTGTCTACCACCTGGAGAGAGCCATCGGCAGCCTTGGCCGAGAGGACGGAGCGGATGGCGAGACGGCGCATCCGCTTGGGGAGACGCTGGCTGAAGCTCCGCGGCCGGGGACCAAAGACGATCCCGCCGTGGCGCATGAGGGGCGAACGTACGCTGCCCAAGCGCGCCCGTCCCGTCCCCTTCTGACGGCGGATCTTCACCGTACTCCCCGCCACCTCGCCGCGTGTCTTGGTGCTCCCCGACCCCGCCCGGCGATTGGCCAGCTGGGCCAGGAGCGCCTGATGCACGACGGCCAAATGGGGCCTGAGGCCGAAGACCAGGTCGTCGGCCGTAATCGGCTTGGCTTTCTTGCCATCAGGATGGCGAACCGCGAGTTCCATTCTCTCTTCCAGCAGACTATCCTTCGGCGGGCGCTGCCTCTTCCCCAGCGGGGGTCTTTTCATCGGCAGGAGCCGTCTCTCCCTCGACAGGGACCTCCTCGTCGACCGCCACCGCCTCTTCCTCAGCGGGGGTCTTTTCGTCGGCGGGAGCCGCCTCACCCTCGACGGGGACCTCCTCGTCGACCGCCACCGCCTCTTCCGCAACAGGCGCCTCCTGGTCGACGGGCGGCGCTTCCTCTTCAACCGCCGCAAGCTCTATCCCGGGGATGCTCTGGGGCGCCTTCTTCGACCGGCGAATGTGGAGGAGCCCCGCCTTCGCGCCGGGGACAGCCCCTTCGATGAGGAGCACTCCCCGCGCCGGGTCACTCTCCAGCACCAGCAGGTTTCGTACCGTGACTCGGGCGTTCCCCATGTGCCCCGCCATCCGCAGCCCTTTGAAGACCCGTCCCGGGGAAGACCCGGGGCCGATGGAGCCGGGAGCACGCCGGCGATCGGACTGGCCGTGGGTGGTGGGGCCGCCGCGGAATCCATAGCGCTTCACTCCCCCGGCGAAGCCCTTGCCTTTGGACACGCCGGTAACATCCACGAAATCGCCGGGGCCGAAGAGCTCGGCGCCGACCTTCTGTCCCACCTTCCACTGCGATGCGTCATCGACCGCGAACTCGCGCAGATAGCGGAAGTCGCCCAACCCCTTCAAATGACCCTTCAAGGGCTGGTTCACCCGCTTGGCCACCCCAAAACCGAGCTGGACTGCGCTGTAACTGTCCCTCTCCGGGCTCTTGACCTGGACAACCGTGCAGGGGCCGGCCTCGACCACGGTAACGGGGTGAACCACCCCCTTGCGGTCGAAAACCTGGGCCATGCCGATCTTCCTGCCGAGCAGGCCCCTGATACTCATTGCAGTTTGATCTCAATATCCACGCCCGACGGCAATTGCAGCCTCATCAGCGTGTCTACCGTCTTTGACGTCGGTTCGAGGATGTCGATGAGCCGCTTGTGGGTGCGGATCTCGAACTGCTCCCGCGAGTCCTTGTCGATGACCGGCGAGCGGATGACGCAGAACTTCCTGATGACGGTGGGCAGGGGAATGGGCCCCGCCACCGCCGCCCCCGTGCGCTCCGCGGCCTCCACGATCTGGCTCGCCGACTGGTCGAGCAGGCGGTGATCGTAGCCCTTCAGCCTGATCCGCATCTTCTGCTTTGTCGTCATCTCTCCAACCGGGTGTCAGCTACGCGTTCGCCGGCCTTCCTGATCCTAGGTGCGAACCGGACGTCTGACCTTGATGCCCAGCTTGTCGACCACGCCGGGCGGCACCTCTTGATAGTGATCGAACTCCATGTTGTGGGTGGCGCGCCCCTGGGTCAGCGACCGCAGATCGGTGGTGTAGCCGAAGGTCTCCGCCAACGGCACCAGGGCGCGCACGGCCTGGATGTCGTCGCGGGCATCGACGCCGGTCACGCGCCCCCGACGGGCGTTCACGTCCGCCAGGACGTCGCCGAAGAACTCCTCGCGGGTGAGGATCTCCAGTCTCATGATGGGCTCCAGGAGGATGGGGTCGCCGCGCTCGAGGGCCTTGCGCACCGCCATCGAGCCCGCCATCCGGAAGGCCAACTCCGAGGAGTCTACCTCGTGGTAGCTGCCGTCGACCAGGGCGACCTTGATATCGATAACGGGATAGCCCGCCAGGACACCGCTCTCCACCGCCTCCTTCACCCCCGCCTCCACCGGACGGATGAACTCCCGTGGGATAACCCCACCCGTTGTCTTGTCGACGAACTCGAAGCCCGCGCCCCGCTCGCGGGGCTCTACCTCCAGCCACACGTCGCCGTACTGCCCCCGACCACCGCTCTGCCGGATGAAGCGGCCCTCGACGCGGCTGGGCGAGGTGATCGTCTCCTTGTAGGCGACCTCCGGCCGGCCCACGTTCGCGTCTACGCGGAACTCTCTCAGCATGCGGTCGACGATGACCTCAAGGTGCAGCTCGCCCATCCCCGAGATGATCGTCTGGTTAGTTTCCTGGTCGTAGCGGGTGCGGAAGGTCGGGTCCTCCTCGGCCAGGCGGTTGAGGGTCTCGCCCATGCGGTCCTGATCGTCCTTCGTCTTCGGCTCGATGGCGATGGAGATGACGGGCTCGGGGAAGGAGATCGTCTCCAGGACGATGGGGTGCGCCTTGTCGCAGAGGGTGTCTCCCGTGAAGGTGCTCTTGAGGCCGACGGCGGCGACGATATCGCCGGCGGCGACCTCCTGGACATCCTCGCGGTGGTTGGCGTGCATGCGCAGCAGGCGGCCCAGCCGCTCCTTCTCGTCCCGGGTGGCGTTGTAGATGGTCGCCCCCGTCCGCACGTGGCCGCTGTAGACGCGGAAGTAGGCGAGCCGCCCCACGAAGGGGTCGGCGACGATCTTGAAGGCGAGGGCGGTGAAGGGCTCGTTATCATCGGCGGCCCGCTCTACGGGGTGGTCTATCCGGGGATTGATGCCGGTGATGGGAGGGACGTCGGGGGGGGCGGGCAGGTAATCGACGATGGCGTTGAGGAGCGGCTGTACCCCCTTGTTGCGAAGAGCGGAGCCGCACATGACGGGAGTGATGGCGCCGGCGAGGGTCGCCCGGCGCAACGCCTTCTTCAGCTCGGTGGGGCTTACGGCGTGCCCCTCGACGTAGCTGATCATCGTCTGGTTGTCCGCTTCGGCCAGCCTCTCTATCATCTCCTCGCGATGGCGGCTGCAGAGCTCGGCGAACTGGTCGGGCACGGGCATCATCTCCGGGGTCTCGTGACTCTCGGTGGGGAAGTACCAGGCCGCCTCCTCCACGAGATCGATCACGCCTTCGAACTCGGATTCCAGGCCCATGG
>DAOUEO010000066.1:0-6472 GCA_034430455.1 Dehalococcoidia bacterium
ATCCTGTTCGTGGGCCGGCTGGAGAAGCGAAAGGGGGTCAACTACCTCCTGCACGCCTTCGCCACGGTGAAAGCGGAGATGCCCAAGACCCGCCTGCTCATCGTCGGCCCGCCGACGCGGGCGGCGCGCGGCTACCGCAACTGGGTGAGCGAGCACAGGGTGGCGGATGTCGAGTTCATCGGCCACGTCTCCTACGACGACCTGGCGCGCTATCAGCATACGGCCCACGTCGTCTGCGCCCCCGCCACCGGCAACGAGAGCCAGGGGATCGTCCTCCTGGAGGCGATGGCGGCGGGCAGGCCGCTGGTGGCGAGCAACATCGATGGGTATGCCAGCGTCATCACCCAGGGCGTGGAGGGGCTACTGGTTCGCCCCAAGGACGCGGACGCGCTGGCGGCGGGCCTCCTGGAACTCCTGTCCGACCCCGACCAGCAGCGCGAGATGGGAGAGAAGGGGCGGCAGCGGGCCGAGGAGTACAGTTGGGAGCGCGTGTCCCAGAAGGTGCTCACCTACTACGAGCGACTTCAGTACGAGCGCAAGACCAGAGCGTGAAGCCGGCACGGCCACGTCGGCGACCGGACGCTAGAAGCCGAGAGGGACTGCATTCATGTTCAGCCTCACGCCCCGCTCGCTGCCCAGCCGGATAGCCGAGCCCCTGGGCCGCGCCCTGGCGAAGACCGGCCTCACCCCCAATATGATCACCGCTCTTGGGCTGGCGGGGGCGCTGGGGGCCTCCGTCCTGATCGCGAGGGGGCAGTTTCTGGCGGGCGGCATCGTGATGCTGGCGGCGGCGGCCCTGGATATGATGGACGGCCTGCTGGCACGGGTCACGGGGCGGGTGACGACCTTCGGGGGGATACTCGACTCGCTGGCCGACCGCCTCTCCGAGGCGGCGGTGCTGGCCGGCGTTCTCTTCTACTTCAGCAGCCGCGGCGAGCGGGAGGAGACGGTCCTGGCTTTCGCGGCGGTGGTAGGGTCGCTGCTCGTGAGCTACGTGCGGGCGCGGGCGGAGGCGGCGGGGCTGCGGCTGCGGGACGGCCTGTTCACGCGACCGGAGCGGGTGATCATCCTCGGCGGCGGCCTTATCATAGGCCAGATGCGCGTCGCCCTCTGGATACTGGCCGTGCTGGCCAACCTCACCGTCCTGGAACGCCTCGTCGCGGTCTGGCGTCAGTTGCGGGGACGGGAGACGGGAGAGCCGTCGGAAGGATCGAGCGCGCCACGGGGGTAACCGGTGATACCTTTGCGCGACCAGGAGTATCTGCGGGCGCGGTTCGCCCGCGACATGGTGGGCGCCGTCAGGATCGACCATTTCACGCAACGGAAGCTCCCCATCTTCATCCCCGGCCGCGAGGAGTGCCCCTTCTGCGAGGAGATGCAGCAGACGCTGAAGGAGCTGGCGGCGCTCTCGGAGAAGATAAGGCTGAACGTGTACGAGTTCTCGGAATCGACCGCGGAGGCGGCCCGCCTCAAGGTGGACAAGGTGCCGGGGACGGTCATCCGAGGGTCGCTGAACCGGCCGATCCGGTTCTATGGCTTTCCCGCCGGGCAGGAGTTCCCGGCCTTCATCGAGGACATCGTCGACGCCTCACGGGGGAAGGCGGAGCTGGCGCCGGAGACGGTACGGCAGCTCCGCAAGCTGAGGCGGGAGATCGCCGTTCAGGTGTTCGTTACGCCCCCCTGCCCTCACTGCCCCGATGTCGCCCGCCTGGCGCACCGGATGGCGCTGGAGAGCCCCCAAGTTAGCGCCGACGTGGTGGAGATCGGCGAGTTCCCCCGGCTGGCGGAGCGCTATCGGGTGCAGGCCGTCCCTGTTATCGTGATCGAGGAGCGGGTGGTCCTGGTGGGGGCGATGGAAGAGGGCGACCTGATCGCCCAGATCGTCCAGTTCGCGCAGGGGAAGACGCCGCAGCCGGCCGCGGGCGCGGCGGGGGCGTCTACGCCGCTGGAGCAGCGACCGCCGGAGCGTCGGGAGGGCGGGCTGATCCTGCCCTAGCGCAGGCAATCGGAGGCAACGGAGGTCCAGGCTTGGAGTCTGTCAAGAGCGCAGAGACGGCGGCGGCGCAGCCGGCGCGGACGTTGGGGACGCTCCTCGACCGGGCGCTGGAGTTCGATTTCACGCGGCCGCTGGCGTTCGCGGCGCTCGCCGTCGTGTACGTGGCGTCGCGGATCCCCTGGCTGAACCTGGGATACGGGACGGACCCCGACTCCTGGCGCGTGGCCCTCACGGCTGATCATCTCCTCTCTGAGGGCGAGTACCTCCCCTCACGTCTCCCCGGCTTCCCGCTGCATGAGCTCGTCACTGTGCCCCTGGTGCGCGGCGGCTGGGTCTGGACGAACCTCTCGACTGTCTTGGTCTCCCTCGTCGGGGTGTACCTCTTCGCCCGGATACTGACGGAGCTGAACCTCCCCCACAAGGGGGTGCTGACGGTGGCCTTCGCCTTTACCCCCCTGCTCTGGATAAACAGCATGACGACGATGGACTACATGTGGGCCCTGACGTTCATCCTGGGCTGCTACCTGGCCCTGATACGAGGACACTCTCTCCTGGGCGGCGTCTGCCTGGGGCTGGCCGTGGGGTTCCGGATGACGTCGGTGTGGGCGGCGCTCGCCTTCCTGGTCTGGCTCTGGCGGGAGCGACGGCTCCGTTCGGCGATTCCGTTCCTGGGGGCCCTGGGGGTGACCTCGCTGATCGCCTACTCGCCGGTGCTGGCGACCTACGGGCTGCGGATGTTCAACTTCTACGATGCGAAGGTCGGCATCCTCCCCGTCGTGAAGCTGCTGGGGAAGGACACGCTGGGAATAGTAGGCACGCTGTCCGTGATCGCGGCGCTGATCATCTCTCTGCCGCGGCTCACCAGGCTGCCCCACGACCTGGCCCGGGAGTCGCACCTGGCGCTGTGGGTGGCGATGGTCCTGGTCTTCTTCATCTCCTTTACCCGCCTGCCCCACGAGGTGGCGTACCTTCTACCCGTGTTCCCCTTCGGCTTCTTCTTCATGGCGCGCTATTTCCGGAGGACGGTGCTGGTGGGAGCGACGGCGATGATACTGTTCGCCGGCTTCGTCGACGTGACCACGCCGGGGGATGAGCTGGACCGAAACAGCATCAGCGGCGCCGAGATCGGCCGCGGGATGATGCTGTCCGACCTCGATACGCTGAAGAACCAGCGGGACTTCGCCGAAGAGCTGGCGGGCATCTCCCTGCCGCCGCACTCGGTCGTGCTGACCGGGTTCATCTACCCCCAGCTCGTGATGCGGAACAAGGACAGGCTCGATATCGGCATCCTCGATCGCGACTACGGGGCGATAAGCATGCTCTCCGACCGGGGAGAGGCGGTGGACAGGGAGAGAGATGTGCGCTACGTCTGGCTCTTGAAATACGATACCTTTCAAGAGCTGCGTGAGGAGGGGTACGGCTTCTTCTACGTGCGCGACGCGGCGAAGAGCAGCGCCGCCGTGTTCGGCTACCGTCCGGGCTATTTCGGGGCTAACAGGCTGGCGCTGAAGAGCGACGTGGGATCGGGTGAGGGCGCCGCCGAGACCGACCGCTAGGACGAAGGGCTGCGCCGGCGCCGCGCCAGGGCGACGCCGCCCACGGCAAGACCGCCGACCACTACTACGGCAAGGGCCGCCACGACCACGGTGACAACCGGAAACCCTTTATCCCCTTCGTCTCCTCCATCCCCTTGATCCGCCGGCTGTTGTGTTGCCTGCGACCCGCCGCCCTGCTGGCCGTCCAGGGAGAAGGGGGTAAGCTGAGGGACGGGTGTGCTCTTCCCGCCCTCCTCCACCGTTTCCCTCGGGGGCAGGCCGACGCTCTCGCGCCAGGCGTTCTCCAGCCCGTCCTGGTCGAAGCCGTAGACCGCCTGCAGGGCCTTGTCGATGGTGGTGCCTTCCTTGAGGACGGCGAAGAGTTGCGCGAACTTCTCCTCGCCCTGGGTGTCAATGAGAAACGACACTACAGTACCGGCCTCCGCGTAGAAGAGGCTGACGTTGCCGGCGCTGCCGGTCAGGCTGCTGGAGGTCATGCTGCGCACCGACAGAACGTTGTTGCCGCGGATGGCCAGCTCCAGGGCACTCTCCCCACTAGAGAGGAGCCGCGACTGGGCATGGACGGCGGTACCCTCGTCCAGCCAGGCGGGCATGTCGCTGAAGGGGCCCTTGACCGCCTGTCTTGTCACGATGTGCGCCAGCTCGTGCCGTAGGACATCGAGGGGATCGTAATCGGCCGATACGAGGGCTGTGTCCACGAAGGGGACTTCCCCCAGGGTAACGATGCCGGAGGGCTTGTCCTTGGAGTGGTAGGATGCCCCCTGCATATCTTCGGCGGTGGCGTAGAGGAAGACCTTCACCGGGAAGTCGACCTCGGCATCGAGGAGGTCTTCTATCCGTTGCAGCCCCTCAACGGCGGTCTGGAGGGTGAGGCGGAGGTCGGAATCGCTGCCGGAGTAGTACCAGAGGGTCAGGTTCTCCTCGCTGAGGCTCTGCCATTCAAAGCGGTTGTCCTCGTAGACAAATGAGACGGGCTCGGTCTCCAGCTTGTTGCCGGCTGCGTCCTCGACCTGCCAGTAGTGGATGATGACGTTGCCGGGGGCGAGGAAGAGCTTGGGGTTGCTCTTGAGGTTGAAGCTGCACTGGACACGCTCGCCGCTGCTGCACTCGGGCTCGGCGTAGACGTTGGCCCCTTCGGGCGGGATGGTGTAGCGGAAGCGGACGCTGGTGATCTCGGCGTCGCTGTGGACGGAGAGGTCGAAGAGGACGCCGTCGGGGAACTGGTTACGGGCGTTCGCCGACTCGACGGTTATGCCGCCCTGCGCGGTCGCGGCGCTTCCCGTCAGCATCCAGACGGCAAGGGCCAGGGCTACCCCCCAGACTATGCGCTTCATGGCGCACCCCCTATCATCGCCTTAAGGTATGCTTCCATGAACCCGTCCAGATCGCCGTCGAGGACGGCATTGGGATCGCTGGTCTCGTAGCCGGTGCGATGGTCCTTGACCATCTTGTAGGGATGGAGGACGTAGCTGCGGATCTGGTTGCCCCAGCCGGCCGCCACGTGCTCCCCCTTGATGCGGGCCTGCTCGCCGGCCTGCTTCTCGAGCTCCCGCTCCAGGAGGCGCGCCTCCAGGACTCTCATAGCTGACTCCCGGTTGCGGTGCTGGGAGCGCTCGTTCTGACAGGTGGCGACGATGCCGGTGGGGATATGGGTGACGCGGACGGCGGTGGCGTTCTTCTGGACGTTCTGGCCGCCGTGGCCGCTGGCCCGGAAGACATCGATGCGCAGCTCCTCGGCGCTGATGGAGACCTCCGCCGCCCCCTCGGGCTCCGGCATCACCTCGACGAGGGCGAAGGAAGTGTGGCGGGCATGGTCGGCGTCGAAGGGGGAGAGCCGGACGAGCCGGTGGACGCCGCGCTCGCTCCGCAGACGCCCGTAAGCGAAGCGCCCGCCGACCTCCAGGGTCGCGCTCTTTATCCCCGCCTCCTCGCCAGGCATGACGTCGAAGACCTCAGCCCGGTATCGTCGCTGCTCCGCCCAGTGGAGGTACATGCGCAGGAGCATCTCCGCCCAGTCCTGGGACTCGGTGCCGCCGGCGCCAGCGTGGACGGCCAGGATGGCGGCACGCCGATCGTAGGGGCCGGAGAAGGAGAGATCGAACTCCAGCCTATCAAGCTGCGCCGCCAGGGCGTCGACCTCGGCGGCAAGCTCCGGTCCGAGAGCCTCATCCTCCTCATCCTCCGCCATCTCGACGAGACCGCGCAGGTCGGCCGCCGCCCGTTCCAGGTCGCGCCAGGTGGAGACGGTCTCCTGGGCCTCCGCCAGCCTCTTCATCACTGTCTGCGCGGAGGCGGCGTCATCCCAGAGGCCGGGCCGCGCCGACTGCTTCTCAAGCTGCCGCACCTCGTTCTCAACGGCGGCGATGTCAAAGACGCACCATTGTCTTGGCGATGCGGCTCTCCAGGTCTACGAGCGTCTGCTTTGTCTCTTGCATCTCCCACCTCAAGCAGTACGAGCGAGGGCCCCGCCGGCCGCCATGTGGGCGAGACGGAGCGGCTCCGGTATCCGATAGCCCCGACAGCAGCGCAGCGCCCACGCCGTCGCTTCGTCGAGGCCGATGCGGTGGCCCACGGAGACGTAGACGGGCGCCACGCCGTCGCGGGTGCGCAGGACGACGCCGATCACCTCGTCGCCGTCCATCAGGGGGACGCGCGCCCCCGCCTCCTCCGCCAGCGGGGCGTGCTCGCCGCAGAGCCGCGACTTGGCGCAGCCGACCGCCGGCACATCCAGCAAGAGGCCCAGGTGACAGGCGAGGCCAAAGCGGCGCGGATGCGCGATCCCCTGCCCGTCGACGAGCAGGAGGTCGGGTCTCTCCTTGACCTCGCGGAGGGCCGCGAGGAGGACGGGTATCTCGCGGAAGGAGAGGAGCCCCGGCACGTAGGGAAAGCCCACGCGGGCCTCCACGACCGCCTGCTCCAC
>DAOUEO010000067.1:0-1721 GCA_034430455.1 Dehalococcoidia bacterium
AGACGCAGCCCCAGGATGACGGTGTCGGACATCTCCGTCTGCTCGTCCTGGCGGTCCAGCGACGTCACCTGGGGCATCTTCGACAGGTCGAGGCCGCCGGCCCCCTCTTCCGCCGGCCCGCCCGCTCGGACGAGGTCGATGTAGTCCTGGGGCAGCGGCGCGTTCGCAAAGCGGCAGCCGCCGAGGTAGGAGTGGGCGCCCGCACCCAGACCGAGGTACGGCCGCGTCTCCCAATAGGTCAGGTTGTGGCGGCAGCGATGTCCGCGCCACGCCCAGTTCGAGATCTCATAGTGCTCGTAGCCCGCCGCCTCCAGACGTCTGTCGCTCTCCGTGTACATCGCCGCCTGCGCGTCCTCGTCCGTCCTCCACTCCCTGTACGCCGCCACCGCCCGACCCAGCGGCGTGTCTTCCGCCACCGTCAGCGCGTAGAGCGACAGGTGCTCCGGCGCCAGCCGCAGCGCCCTCTCCAGCGATCGCCGCCAGCGCTCGGGCCGTTGCTGCGGCAGCCCGAAGATGAGGTCGAGGTTGACGTTGGCGAACCGCGCCTGCCGCGCGGCGTCGAACGCCGCCTCCGCCTCGGCCGCGGTGTGGATGCGTCCCAGGAAACGCAACTCCTCATCGTCGAAGCTCTGCACCCCCAGGCTCAGGCGGTTGACGCCCAGGGCCAGCAGCCCCCGCAGATGGTCGAGATCGACGCTCTCCGGGTTCGCCTCCAGCGAGACCTCCGCCTCCGCCGCGACGGCGAAGCGTTGCCGCAGCCCCTCGATCAGGCGCTCCGCCTCGGCGAGCGGCAGCAGGCTGGGCGTGCCGCCGCCGAAGTATAGCGTCGTCACGGTCTTGCCGCCGCACAGGGTCGACCAGGCATCCGCCTCCTGCAGGAGCGCGCCGACGTACTCCGGTATGAGGGCCTCCTGGCCGGCATAGGAGTTGAAGTCGCAGTAGGCGCACTTCGAGCGGCAGAACGGTATGTGAATGTAGAGGCTCAGCGATTCGTCCATAGGGCACAGTTCCATGGTAGCACCGGCCGCCGGAACGGGGGAGTCCAGAGGGGGATCCCCCCTCTGGCGGGGTTCAAGGGGTGTCCCCTTGATTCCCCAAGACATCCCTGGGGCGGGCGGGTGGGAAGAAGAACGCCCATGTTACGGCGAGAACGCCGACGCTGCCCATCGCGCACAAGGCCCCTTGACCGGGAAGCTGCGGGATTCATCCCGCAGAAGCGCAGTCAAAGCTTGCGCTGCATTGACTTGGCCATCGGCCCCATGCGACACTCTAGGCGCGACCCCCACCTACATCGGGGACGCCTGTCAACGGGAGGCGAACGTGCACTACAAGACCCATAACTGCGGCGACCTCAGGAAAGAGGACAGCGGCGCCGAGGTGACCCTCGCAGGTTGGGTCCACCGGCGCCGCGATCACGGTGGACTGATCTTCATCGACCTCCGCGACACCCGCGGCCTGGTCCAGGTCGTCTTCAACCCCAAGCTCGCCCCGGAGGCGCACGCCGTCGCCGAGCAGTCGCGCAACGAGTACGTGCTCCAGGTGAAGGGCAAGGTCGCCGAGCGCCGGCCGGGCACCGTGAACGCCGCCATCCCCACGGGCGAGATCGAGGTGGCCGCCAGCGGCGCCGCCATCCTCAACCCCGCCAAGACGCCGCCCTTCTACATCAATGAGGACGTGGAGGTGGATGAGCTGCTCCGTTTCCGCTACCGCTACCTCGACCT
>DAOUEO010000068.1:0-22119 GCA_034430455.1 Dehalococcoidia bacterium
ATGTGGTTCACGTCGGCGTCCCGGCCCCTCGCCCGCCACTGGCCGATCAGGTAGCGGTCGACGTAGCCCGCCACCCGCGCCAGGGGTCGAACAGGCCCGGCGGCACGGCGCAACGGGCCGGAGGTCGTCCAGTGGGTGAGGTCGATCTCGCCGTCCGCGACACGCCGCAGACCCTCAGTCAGCTCCCGGCCGTACACCTCGGAGCTTGTCCGGCCCTCGCCGGGGATGGTGTGGAACATGCGGACTCTCACGCTGCCTTGCTCCCGCGCGCTGATCTGCCGTTCATCACCTCGGCGTACAGCGCCTCGTACCGCGCCACCACGGTGTCCCAGGTGAAGTCCCGGGCACGGCGCAATCCCTTCTCAGCAAGCGCGTGCCGGCGGCCACGATCCAGGAGCAGGGCGAGAAGCTCTTCGCCCAGCTTGGCGGGGGGCACGATCAATCCGTAGCGCCCGCCGTCGAGCACCTCCAGGGCCCCCGGGTTCGGCGTCGCGACGACGGGCGTGCCGCTCGCCATCGCCTCAACGTAGGGCCGGCCGAACCCCTCGTAGCTGCTGGGGAGGCAGAACACCCAGGCGCGCCGGTAGAGGTCGGCCAGTGATTCGATGTCGAGGTTGGAGAAGCACTGCACTCCCGCCCCGTTCAGTTTGTCCTCGCACACCAGCCACAGCTCCGCTCCGGGAAGCGCCGGCTTGATCCAGCGCCGGAAGGCGTCGACGAGGAGGAAGGCGCGCTTGCGGTCCCGCAGGCGGTGCCCGACGAAGAGGATCGAGGGGGCTTCGCTCTTCTTCTCGGCCGTCTGGAAGAAGACGTCCGCGACGGCGTTGGGGATCGTCGCCGCCCGCAGGAAGGGGAAGTGATCGAGCGACCCTTTGGAGATGGCGGCTGTGCGGGAGGCGCGCGCGACGCTCAGAACCTCGAGCGGGTAGATGCTGGCAAAGAAGGCTTTGGTGACGAGCCTGGGCGCGTGGATGGCCTCACCCAGCGCTGAGCCGCTGAGCGTCCGCACTACGGGCGTCTTGGTGCGAAGGAGGTGGTTGTCGCCCATCGCGTGCACGACGTCATAGGCGGAGAAGTCCTGCCGGGCGAGCCAGAGGCCGAAGCCGTAGATCCTGCCCAGGCGGCCTCTCACAACACGCACGCGGGGCCCGGGCCGCACGACGTCGTAGGTGGCGCCGGCGGGGGCCGGATCCAGGGAGTAGACCGTCACCCGATGGCCCCGCTCCACCAACCGGTCGGCAAGCTGGTCGGTGAAATGCCCCACGCCGCCCTGGGAACGGCTAGGCAAGAAGCTCTGGAGGAGGGCTATCCTCATTCGTAGAACCACCTAACTCCAAGTCGCCGCGATCAGCTGCGGCGGACGCCATTTGCGATTTCTCTGCGTCGTCGATTGTGGACCGGGCCACGCCGCCGAGCGCCCCGCTCAGGAACCAGAACGGCACGGCGGCAATCGCCAGGTCATAGCCGGTGTAGGCGACGAGCAACTGGAAGCCGAAGATCGCGACCGCGAGGCCGGCCAGGCCCTCCAGGCCGCTTCGGTCAGCGCGTTTGTAGATCCCGAAGGAACTCTTCAGGAGAGCCAGGAACAGCCACACGTACACGGCAAGGCCCACGATGCTCAAGTCGGCCAGCACCTTTGTATGAGAGTACTCGACTAAGACCGGGATTCCCCCCATCACGTATCTGGCGCCAATGGACGTCGCGCCGGTGCCAAAGCCGATCGGCGATTCCAGCGCCTGCCTGAAGCTAAGAAGGTAGGTATGCGCCCGAATGCTGAGAGTGTTGTCCTGGTTATGCATGAGTCCGGTCATCCGCTCCAAGGCGCCCGGCGAGGCCACTTGGGCAACGATCACAAGGCCCAGGATACATGCCAGGGCGGCGGTCACCGTGCGGCCTGTGCTCCACCGCAAGGAGAGCATCAACAGGAGGAGCGGCGGCAGCAGGACGAGAAGAGCGCGCTGGTTCTCGATGATGTTGGCGACAGCCAGACCGGCCAGCAGCGACCAGAGAACAAAACGGACACGTCCTTTGCTCGCCAGCAACAGACCAACGCAGAGGACCGTCGCCAGGGCCAGGAAGATGGCGAAGTTGCTGGACCAGGCAAAGGTGGCATTGGGCCGGAAGACGATCCCTTTCGTGCCCTGGGTCACGAACAGCGCCTTCTGGAATCCCTCGCCCAGACTGGCGTAGGCGTCGGGGCCGGCGAAGTACTGGCGGAGCGCAATCGCGCCGATAGGCACCGCAGATAGAAGAACGAACCACACGAAGCGGCGCAGCTCGCGCTCCTCCCGGAACATCTCGCGCGCCACGAAATACAGGGGCACGTAGAAGAGCCAGGTGCGGACGCCGACGAGGGCCTGTCCGATGGAAGCGACGTTGGGATTGAGCGTCTGCACGAAGACGATGCCCGCAAAGGCCAGCAGGGGCAGGTTGATAGGGGTATCCGGAATGAGCCCGCTGCGGCGATTGGCCCTGTCCGCCAAGACCCGCAGATAGATCGCCGCCAGCATGAGGTCCTTGACCAGGAGCACGTCTGGGGTGTTGAGCATATTGCGGAAATAGCCCTCGACAAACAGGACGACGAACACCGCGTACATCGCCTGACGCCAGAACAGGAAGGAGAGCGGGAACGCGGCGCAGATGGCAAGATAGACAACGAGATCAATCCTCCCCCAGGCGATGAGCTGGCCGATGAGGACATTGGCGATCAACGTGGTCGCCAGCAGCGCGACGAGCATCGCGCTGGGAAGCCGGTCGGCGGAGAGAGATCGGACGGAGATCATGAGACGGCCCCCAGGAATCGCCGCTCTGGGCCGACGACGGCTCTAGAGCCCAGCTCTCGAACTGGCTGCAGTAACACAGCGTCCTTCATCTCTTGTGCTCCTGACGCAGAACACGCAGATAGCTCCGGATGCCGGCGATCTTGCCGGCGAAATGCGGCCAGAGCTCTGCCGGAGTCCAGCGCCGCCGCAAGACGAGCCCAGGCACACGCAGGAGGCCAATGGTGTTGCTGTCTCCGATCACAAGGCTGTAGAGCAAGAACACCAGCTTGCGCGGCCAGGAAAGGTGTTTCAGAAGGATATACGTCTGGTTGTGGTTGGTCGTTCGGGCCAGTGCCGCCAGGCGGGCAGACATGTCGCTGGACGCGTAGTGATCGACCTGGGCCTCCGGGTCATAGACCACTCGCCGTCCCAGCGCCCGCACGGTGAGTCCCATGTCGATCTCGAACCCGTAGGGGATCGTTCCTACGAGGCGCGGGTCGACCGGAGACAGGACATCGCGGCGGAAGCTCATGTTGCAGCCCTTGAGGAAATCGACGTCGCGGGCGCCGATTGCGCGCTCGTGGTGGTTCCCAATAAGGCGACCAAACCAGGCGAGCGAGCCCACACGTGTTACTTCCCGAGTCGGCACGCCGCGCCCTTCTTTTATCACGATGTCGCGGCCACCCACTGCGCCCACGCTGGTATCCACATAGTGACGCTGGAGGCGCTCGATCCAGTCGCTGTGGGCAACGGCGTCATCGTCCATGAAGCAGATGACATCGCCGGATGCTGCCCGCATGCCAGTGTTCTCCTTCGCCAAGACCGTGTTCTCGGTCGCGACGACGGATACGAGCTTCGGGAGAGGCCGCTCGGGAGCCTGCGACTTGGTGAGGCTTTGTACAACGGAGAGGGACTCCGTATCGCCGCCCCAGGCAGCGATGATTACTTCGTCGGGCGGCCGGGTCTGGTTGCGCAGGGACTCGACGGCAGCCCTGAGGGCGGCCGGGCGCTGGTAGGTGGCGATGACCACGGACATCTTCAGAAGGCGGGCCTCCTCGTGTTGACTATTTCCCTGAGTGCGGGCGGGGGTCAGGACGGCGTCCATTGTCATCACCCGCCTCTCTGCCCCGGCGTTGTCACGGCCGCGCGTCGCCCGTCGAGCGCTTCCTGGGAAACGCGCAGCAGCCCGTCGACGTGGCGATCGAGGCTCAGGTGCTCCGCCGCGATTCGCCCTTGCGCGCCCAGCCGCTGAGCCAGGGCCGGGTCATTCAAGAGGAGCTCGATCCGCTGCGCCAGTCCCGCCACGTCCTTGGGTTCCACCAGGAAGCCGGTCTCGCCGTCACGCAGCCACTCAGGTATGCCACCGACGCGGAAGGCGACGACCGGCAGGCCGTAGGACATGGCTTCCGGACCCACTAGGCCGAACGGCTCCGGCCAGACCGAGGGGACGGCAAGGACCCTTGCCTTTGCATAGAGCTCCCCTACCGCCGCGTAGTCGACGGCGCCAAGGAACGATACGCGGTCGTCTAGCCGAAGCTCGGCCGTGAGGGCGCGCATCTGCGGCAGTTCGTAGCCATCACTGGCGACGATGAGCCGGCAGCGCGTTTCGATCTTCGTCATCGCCCGGATAAGGTAGCCAAGACCCTTCTGCGGGGCTACCCGCCCGAGGAAGAGGATCAGCGGCTCGCCGGGTGGACTGCTGGATCTGTGTTCACGAGGTTCCGGCGTCGGGTAGTGCAAGGCATAAGTGCGCTCGGCGGAGAAGCCGTTCTCAATGTGCTGACGACGGACGTACTCCGACCCACAGACGATGGCATCCGCACGGCGGGCCCAACCGCCGAATTCCTTCCTGCTGCGGTACAGACCCCACAGTTTTTGGGGCTGACGGGTGTTGCACTGCCGCAGGTAGGCGTTGAGGAGGCATCGCCAGTTGGGCACGCCGCGTAGTTGACATACCGTGTCAGTCCGCCGGTAGAGCCGTGCGCCGCTGGGGCAGAAGGCGTCGTAGGTATAGGCGAAGTGAACGGTGGGGAGCGCACGGAGTATGAGTTCGGTCAGGATAGGGTTCGCCATGGTATGCACGTAGGCCAGGTCGCAGTCCGTTTCTTCCATGAACTCCTCGGCGCGCTTGGCCAACTGCCGTCCGCGTGACGGATCCCGATCTAGCAGGCCGGGCAACCGGTAGACCCTGCGGCCCTCACGCTCGAGTCCGGGGAGCGTTGAGCCATCATAGACAAGGACGTTCTGGTGACCGCGAGCTTCGAGCGCGCCGAAGAGGTTGCGCGTGTAGTTCTCAATTCCGCCGAGAGGGGTGTAGTAAAGGAGGTGCAGGACGCGCATGAACTAGACCTCCCCACGTGTGGTCAGCCCACGGAAGGGCGGCCACGAGCCAAATGCAACGGCGGCTGCGAGTGCCAGCCATGGTCGAACCGTGAACGGCGCCATGCGGAGGGAGCGGCCTAGCGCTCGGACGGCACCTGGCCGATCGCTTTCGTGAAGCAGGGCCACCCCCTCGTTGGCCAAGGCTCTGGCCCACCTCTGTCGGATCTTGGTTGCGTGCTGCCCTGCCGGAACGTGATCAACCAGGTATGCGCATATCCGCTGTACGTCTTGCCAAACCTGCACCTGGCGCCTGGCGGAACCGGACCGCGGATGTACCCGGTAGTAGGCAAGGCGCCCCGGAACATAGAAGGCTCCGCGTCCCGCGAGTGCGATCCGGGCGAAGAGGTAGTAGTCCAGGGCCATTCCGCCGGCCTGCGGGTCGAGAGCACCCAGACTGAGCATGCTCTCCCTACGAATGAGCGCGCAGGTGGTAAGGAGCGCCTGAGCGTGGAGGGCGAGGTCGAGGAACGGCTTGTGGCGGCCGGGCTGCAATGACACACGCCCGTAGTCCTGAGAGCACCGGTTGCTCCTCGCCGCCAGAACGCAGCCGTCAGCGTCGATCAGCCAGTGGTCGCTGAAGGCAACGTCAACGTCCGGGTTGTCATCGAGCGGTGGCACAAGCTGCTCAAGAAGTGTGGGGGCCCACCTATCGTCGTCGCCGATGATCGCGCAGTAGCGACCGAGTGCGTTGGCAACTGCATTCTGCCAGTTGGCGGGCGCGCCGATGTTCCGGTCGTTCCGGAAGTAGCGGATGCGGGGATCGCCGAACGACAGGACTGCCTCAGCGGTGTCGTCGGTAGAGGCGTTGTCGGAGATCACCAGCTCGAAATCGCCGAAGCTCTGCGCCAGCACGCTCTCCACGGCTTCGGTGAGATAACCGCGCCGGTTGAAGGTAGGAATGCAGACGCTTACGACAGGATGAGGCGCTTGTGGTATGGTTGACCCTCCTATCCGCTCGCTCGGGCGAGGCTCGCCGCTACTATCGCTCGGTTCCGACACCTGGATGCTCCTACCCCTCCTGGCCAGGGTCCCACGGTCAACCGGGGAGCCAGCCCCGCGGTCGAGCGAAGCCATCATGAACCCGGGCCCGATACACGACGCAACCACGCCGCTGGCCAATGCGTGACACCATCCGTCAGGTGGCTCTCATTGAAAGGCCAGGCCGGCTGCTCCATCTGGAACTGTTGATGTTCGTGAACGAACTCCTCTGCGGCCGCGGCAGGATTGTCCCGAATCCACGCTGGCTCCCCCCGGGGCACGTCATGCAGGTCTCTCATGATGCCATCCGTGGCGACGATGTAAGAGCCCACCGATACCAGGCCGCCATACGCCTCCAGTTCCGCGCGGACATGTTGTTTTGTATGGCAGGAGTCGAGTATCACCAAGACGGTCTCATCGGGCTTGATCAGTGATCTCACTCTTGCCACGACAGCTTCGTCGATGGAGTCGCCTTCGACCAGCGCGATGGAACCGGATAGCTCGTGCGCTTCTATAGCCGTCCGATTGTGCGGCCGGATCTCGATGTCTATGCCAATGACGCGGCCTTTGCCGATCGCTCTGCAGATGCTCGCGTAGTAGACAAGCGAACCGCCGTGGGCCACGCCGGTTTCGATGATGACATCCGGCTTAATCTCATAGATTACTTCCTGGATGCGAATCAGATCCTCAGGCAGTTGAATGATCGGGCGGCCCATCCAGCTAAATGTGTATGGATACTTTTCATTCCAACCTACTCTCAGCCATAGGTGGGAGATCAGTTGGAACGCCTCCTTGGAGTACAGCTCCAGAGCCCGCGGCCTGCCATTGAGATACTCAGTCAGTTGCTTTGTGTCCGTGTCAATGACTATTCTCATTGTCGCTCCACCAATAGTGCTTGCCGGGCAGCGCTTGAGGCCGCTCGGTCCGGCGTTTGCTCATGCCACCACTCGATGGTTTGATCTAGTCCGCTATCCAAATCGTATTCAGGCGACCAGCCAACTTCGTCGACCAAGCGCGTGGTGTCCGCGATCAACACTGGTGGTTCGCCTGCGGGCATGGGCACGGCACCGAGCTGTATCAAGTCTCGCCGACCCAGCTTGTCGGCAATCTTGTAGATCACCTCTCTCAGGGCCACAGGAGACCCCGAGACGATGTTTACGGGCCCGGCGACTTCGCTATCCAGGAGGCCGACGAAGGCGCTAGCGACGTCGTGGACGTGGAGGAAGTCGCGGATCTGGGAGCCTTCTGAGCAGCGGGCGGGCACGCCCTGCAACAGAGATCGAATGACCGTGGGAACCAGTCGGTCTCGATGCTCATGGGGGCCGTAGAGAAAGAAGATACGTCCCCAGGCGCCGCTCAACTCCGTCTGTGCGCAGAAGCGCTGGACTATGAGGCTCAGAGAGTGCTTGCAGACCCCATAGAGGGATGCCGGCGAGAGCGGCGTTGTCCTCTCAGAACAGTAGCCATACTGCCAGTCGTACTCAGCGCAGGTGCCAGCCATCACCACCCGGTGGCCGCGATGCAGAGAGAAGGCCTGCAAGAGAGATAAGCTCGCCTGCACCCAGCGGACGTTCTCCAAAGAGGTCCAGTAGTCCCCCGGCGCGGTGCACCAGGCGAAATGCAGCAAGTGGGTCGGCTGCACACCAGCTACCAAGTCCGCTGCCTGTCGGAAATCCAGTAGATCGGCTTCGTGGTACTGGACTCCTTCCTGGCGCTCGCGGAGCGGCTCAGGGGTCACGGCGTGGACCTGGTAGCCACGGGCGAGCAGCAGTGGGAGCGTATGCCGCCCAATAAATCCCGTCGCTCCGGTCAGCAATACCCTTTTCATGATCCACCAAACGGCGCGTATTGTTGATCTCTTGCGGAAATGGCACTCACGGCGAGCGGCCAGGTGATACCGATCGCCGGGTCGTCCCAACGGAGTCCCCTGGCAGACGCCGGTTCGTGGAATGTGGACATCTGGTAGAGGACCTCCGTGTCGTCGGTCAGGGTAAGGAACCCGTGAGCAAAGCCCTCGGGGACATAGAGCATCTTGCGGTTTTCGGCTGTAAGCTCGGCTGCTACCCATTGTTTGCAGGTGGACGAGTCGGCGCGGAGGTCGATGATCACGTCAAAGATCGCTCCCAGCGTGCATCGCACTATCTTCGCCTCTTCATGCGGGCTGGCCTGATAGTGCATACCCCGCAGCGTGCCCCTTCTCTCGTTGAACGAGATGCTGGATTGGACCATCTCGGGGTTCAGGCCATGAGACTCGAACTCTTGCTTGCACCAACTCCGGGCAAAGAAGCCGCGTTCATCTTCGACCGGCTCAATTTCGATGATGTAGGCGCCCTTCAGGCGCGTTTCTATGAACTTCATTGATCACCTGCTGGCGATGGCTGGACAAGGCGATTCAGCATCAGACCACTCTCGGCTCCGGGACGGGAATGATGAACTTGCCGCCACGGCTCCGGTACTCGGCTTGTTGGGCCAGGATCTCCTCGGCGAAGTTCCAGGTGAGCAGCAGGACGTAGTCCGGCAACTCTTCGAGGAGTTTCTGCGGAGCGTGAATCGGCAGATGATTTCCGGGCATGAACATGCCCTGTTTGTACGTGCTGCGGTCTACGACGAAGTCCAGGTATTGACCCCCGATGCCGCAATAGGAAAGGAGCGTGTTCCCCTTGGCAGCAGCTCCGTATGCCGCGATACGGGCGCCACCTCCTTTGAGCTCGTCGAGCAAGGACCTTAGAGCGCTGCGCAGCTCTTGGACGCGGCCGGCAAAACGACTATAGAAGGTGACGTCAGCAACGCCCCACTCCATCTCTTCCCGCAACAGCCGCTTGACGGAGGAGCCGCTGGCCTGAGCGTCAGCATGTGCTGCGAAGATGCGCAGCGTGCCTCCGTGAATTGGGATTCTCTCCACATCGACTATGAGGAGGCCGTGGCGGGCGAACAGGCGATGGAGGGCGTTGAGGGAGAAGTAATGCAGGTGTTCGTGATAGATCGTGTCAAACTCGCAGCGGTCAACCATGTCCTTGACATACGGAACCTCAATGACCGCGACTCCGCGCTCCTTCAGGAGGATCTTGATCCCCCGAACGAAGCCGTTCAGGTCTGCCACGTGACCGAGCACGTTGATCCCGATGATGACATCGGCGCCCCGACCCTCCCCTAGGAGCCTGCGCGCTACGCTCTCGTCGAAGAACTCGACGAGGGTTCGAATGCCCCGCTCTTCGGCAACCTCGGCCACGTTCGCGGCCGGATCGATTCCCAGAACCGGGACTCCTGCCCTGGCGAAGTACTGCAAGAGGTAGCCGTCGTTGCTGGCAAGCTCCACCACAAGGCTGCCACGATGAAGCCCGCGCGAGGAGATTAGCTTCTGAGCAAGCTGCTCGGCATGTTTGAGCATCGTGTCGGAGAACGACGAGAAGTAGAAGTAGTCGCGGAACAGTGTTTCTGGCGGCACGGTCTCGATAATCTGGACCAGCGCGCAATCGGGACAGAACGCCAGGGTGAGCGGAAACGTCAACTCGGGGACGCCAAGCTGGTCGTGACTGACAAGGCTGTTCGCGAGCGGCGTTTCTCCTAGCGACAAGAGCTGCTCAAGCCGCGTCTGGCCGCATGAGCGACAGGCGGCGATCTGCTTAACGATGGGCTCTGTGGTGAGTTCTTTGGTTGTCATCCCAGACCTCCTCTTTCACGACTTCAGGCAGCGCCCTAGCGGCCTACCGCAAGCGAAACCCGTCCAGACTCTTCTCCGGACGCGGCGCCTATGCGTCGCCCACTCCGCACGCGTGCACCAACCTGCTCCTTATGAGTCGTCATGGCTCGTAGCTGGTCGACGGGTGCGCTCAAGGTGCGCCAGCCGATCGACGGCTCTGACAAGCCGGAATTCACCCTCGTCGATCGCCTCCTGCACGACCCGCTGGATGTCCTCGCAGCCTCTTCGATACTGTCCGAGGGGATACGCGTCATCCAGCAGCACGTGGCCGCCCACCCCGACCCTCTTTCCCCAGCGTTCGAAGTCAGACTTGACACCCTCGTACCTGTGATCGCCGTCGATCAGAACGAGGTCTACGTTGTCCACGTCGAGCTCCAGCGTCCGCGAGTCGCCGATGAGCAGGCGCACGTCCAGCGCGAAGCGATCACAAAGCTCACGGATCTGGTCATCGTACGGCACGTCCTGCCCATCGCGCCCCCACGCGACCTCGAGGGAGCCGTCGTCGATGGACCAGAGAGCGCCGTCCTTCCCCATTCCGGCGGCGACGGCGATCGTCCCGCCGCCCTTGTAGCGGCCGATCTCGATGGCGGTTTGGGCGCCGGAGCGGCGCGCCAGCCCGAACAGGTAGGCGAGCTGCCGCGGTGTCATCAGGGCCACGCCGTAGGCGAGGGGAGTGCTGGGAAGCAGGCCGGCCAGGTCTTCGAACTCCAGTTGTCCGTTCGGCTCCAGGTCAAAGGGTGTCCGCTGCAGGGACATGGAGCCGTAGGCGTGGCTGCCAATAGCATCGCTGACCATCTCGCAATCGCGCTCATAGAGCCGTTCCAGAAGGGCACGCCGCAGGGCGCCCGAAGGGACGGCGACGGCGGCCGCGGCCACGGCCTCGATCAGGGGGCGGATCACAGCCCGCAGAGAGCGCGGGCCGCGGGCCGCCGGCTGTCGGGGAACGGTCGCTATGTCGGATGTGGTACTCACAAGCGTCACCTCACGTCTTGATGAAGTAGCGTCCCGTGTAGTCGATGTGATGGAGATAGGCGTCGGGCGCGCGGCTGGCAAGGAACTCGTCCGTCGCCCGCCGGCATCCTTCGAATGCCCCGTAGTCGTCGATGACCACGATCCCGCGCGGTATCACCAGGTCGAACAGGTACTCCAGAACGACCAGTGTCGACTCATACCAGTCCCCGTCCACCCGCAGCAGGGCGATCGGCCCGATCTGCGGTCGAGCGACGGGAAGGGTATTCTGGAACCAGCCGGTGTGGATCGCCACCGACGATTCCGGATAGCCGATACGGTCGATGATGAGCGACGTCACGTCTTCCGGGCTGGCGACGTTTACGCCGGTGCTGGCCAGGGAGCCGTCGCCCAGCCGGCCGGCCCAGCGAAGGACCTCCTCACCATCGTGAGCCAGGTCCGGCTCCGGCATGCCCTGGAAGGAGTCGAAGAGGTGGAGCATCCGCCGTTCTGAGCCTTCGGCCAGGTTGGCGAGCGCCATCATGGCCGCCGCTCCTCCCCGCCATACGCCGCACTCCACGAGCGCCCCCAGCAACTGGTTCCTCTCCAGGTAGGCGACCTGCTGATACAGGGTCACCAGCCGCTCGTAGGACAGTTGTGTCGCTCCTATCACCTGGGAGACCGCTTCACAGGCGGCGTCCTCGAGGTCGTAGCCCTTCCGAAAGGTGCGGAACGCCTCGGCTGGGGCGCACTTCCCAATCTCGCTCCCAGGGAGGTCCCAGGCCAGCCGAACCAGGCGGGCGCCCAACCGCCTTCGCACGGACGCGGGGAGCACTCTCGCCAACGTCCTCAGGGGTCTCGTCGTGGGGCGGCGATCGACCGCGTCTGTCGAAACAGCCATCTACTCGGTTCCTCCCGTAACGCCTGTCGCGCTCGAACTGCCGGCCACGGCCGGACGCCGCCATTCTGTGAGAAGGCGGATGTACTCGCCTATGATGGATGGCCAGACCAAGGCGAATGCGACAACCGCAACCGCGGCGCCGACCGCCCCCGATGCCAGCGGCCCAATCGGCGATGAGACGAGTAGGGCAACGCCTCCCAGAGCGGCCGCCAGCCCGGCAGAGGCCACCGCCCGGACAGGCGCGGCACCCTCCAAACGCCATCGCCCGGCGGCCAGGAGGGCCACCAGGTAAGCCGCGTAGCAGACCATGAGAGCGAGAGCCGCGCCGGACGCGCCATGCCGCGGGACAAGCGCGAACAAGAGCGCCGTCAGGACGGGGGTGAGCGCCATCATGATCACCAGGTTCAGGCGCTGATGACGCGCCGCGTTCAGCGCCTCGGCGAGGAAGACGATCGGGAATATGAGGCCTGTAGCCGCCAGGAGCATGGCGAAGGGCACAGCGGCCCCGGCGAACTCCGGTCCGAACAGCAGCCGGACGAAGGGGTCCGCCACCGCAATCCCGAAGATCACGCCGGGAACGATGATGAAGAGGCTGCCGCCCACGAGTCTATCCAGTTGGCTGGCGAATCGCAGGCGGTCGGAAACCCAGGAGCGGGCGAGCAGAGGGAACATGGTGACGTTGAGGGCAAGCGGGACAAGCGTGAGCTGCTGAGGAACCCGATTGGCGGCGTTGAAGAGTCCTGTCGCGCTCAGGCTGAAGGCGCCGAGGAGAAGGATTGGCCCCTGCTGCCAGGCCATCTTGAACGTGCAGGCGACGCCGATGGGCCACGCTTCGCGCACGAGCGGCCACCAACGGCGCCACCCGGCCGAGAAAAGGGCCATCGGCGTGAGACCGGCGTATCGCCAACCGAGACAGCCGATCCACACGTATCCGACGGCGAACGCGATCAGGCTCGCGCCCGCCAGCGCGAGCAACGGTCCACCCAGGAGGACGACGGCGATGCTCAGCAGGAAGTTGAGCACGACCAGGAGCGCCGACGGCGCCAGCAGCTTCGTCAGCCGCAGATCCGCCTGAAACACCAGCGCCAGCACGTTGGCCGGCCCCAACAGCAAGGTGAGGCCGTAGAGCATGGCGGCGCTCTTGAACGCCGGCGAGTAGTGCAGCACAAGGAGCGTAGCCATCATGAGGCCGTAGGCGAGACAGGAGATCACGGTCTGCAATGCCGTCGCGCTGGCCAGCAGCGCCCGGCGCTCGTGGGGCCGTTGCGATATCTCGCGCACCACGATCGTGCCCAGCCCCCAATCGTTGAACACGATGTTGAAGGTCGCGACGTAGGTGAAGACGAGCGCATACTCGCCCAGCCCTTTCGCTCCCAGATAGCGGCTCAACACGGCAACCAGCAGGACGCCCAGGACTGTGCGCAGCGCGGTCGGCGCGAACTGCACCAGCGTATTGCTGACCAGCCGCCGGTTCAGATCCGGCTCCAGGTTAGGCACCTGTGGAGGCTGGCTGATCTCGTTCATGGCATCACTACGACCGTCGCCGCTTTCTCTCCTGAGAGTCGTCGCGTCACTTCACGCCCACAGTCGCCGGCCTCGTTAGGATTCCCTGGTACCACTCGACGGTGCGTCGTAGCCCGTCCTCCAGCGACACTGTGGGGACCCAGCCGAGGACTCTGGTCGCCTTCCGGCTGTCCAGATACTGCTCATCGATCTCGTTGGTGAGCTTGCCCACGCCGCGCACGTCTGGCACGAGGTGCGCGCCGCCACAGACGTCAAGGATTCGCTGTACAAGCTCCAGCGCCGAGACCGGATTGTTCGCCCCAAAGTTGAACGCCCCGCCGCAAACGTCCTCCCGCTCCAACTGCTCGGCGAGCGTGAGATAGGCCGAGACGGCGTCGTCGATATAGAGGTAGTCGCGCACGGGTGTGCCGTCGCTGCGGATGATGGGGCGTTCTCCCGTCAGCACAGACTGGATCGTGCCGGGGACCAGGCGCGAGAAGTTGAGGTCCCCGCCGCCGTAGATGTTGGCGCAGCGGGCGACGGCAACCGGCAGAGAGAACGTATGCCGATAGCTGCGCGCGAGGATATCGGTACAGGCCTTGGAGGCGTCATACGGGTTGGCGCCGAGCAGGGGCATCTCCTCGGTGTAGGGAAGTCTTGGCTGAGAGCCGTAGGCCTTGTCGCTCGACGCGACGACGACCCTCTCAACCAGCCTGCTGACACGGCATGCCTCGAGGACTGTCCAGGTGCCTTTGATGTTCGATTCGAAGGTGGAGAGCGGTGAGCGGTTGGCCGCCCCGACGACTGCCTGGGCAGCCAGGTGGAAGCAGGTATCGACCTCGTACTCGTTGAAGGTGCGCTCAACGAGTGCGTAGTCCGTCGTAGAGCCATGGACAACGTTGACCTGAGAAGCGAGGCCGAGCAGTTGGAAATTGTTCAGACCGGGCTCATCGCGCAGGATCACTGTGACAGCAGCACCGCGTTCCACGAGCGCCTGCGTGAGCCACGAGCCTACGAAGCCCGCCGCGCCGGTGACCAGGACTTTCCTTGTCTGCCAGAGATTCCCATCCATGATCTATCCTCCCAGGTGCGCCATGGAGCCTCGCCGGAGGACCAGGCGGCGTTCAGGTCGACGTTATCCTTATAGGTATCCATGCAGGCCCAGAATCCATCGTGCCGGTAGGCCATGAGCTGGCGGTCGGCGGCCAGCCTCTCCATGGGCTCGCGCTCGAGAACGCTGTCATCATCCAGGTAGTCAAAGACACGGCTGTCGAAGACGAAGAAGCCGCCGTTGATCCATGCATCGAGGTCGGGCTTCTCGCTGAATCGCGTCACCTGCTGCTCCGCGTCGACATCAATGAGGCCAAAGGTCAGCCTGGGCTTGACGATGGTCACGGTGGCGATCCTGCCGTGGGAGCGGTGAAACTCCTCAAGCCGCCGAAGGTCGATGTCGGATACGCCATCACCGTAGGTGGCGAAGAACACGCCGTCCTGGAGATAGGGACGCAGGCGCTTGATGCGGCCGCCGGTGTTGGTGTCGAGGCCGGTGTCGACGAAGGTGACTGCCCAGTCCTCGCCGTCGGTGCCCAGCAACTCAGGCGATTCGTTCGAGCCGAGACGCAGGCGCAGGTCGCGGCCTTTCCAGCCCAGGTAGTCGAGGAAGTATCCCTTGATGCGGTCGCCGAGATAGCCGAGCGCCAGCACGAAATCGGTGTAGTCGTGGTGGGCGTAGCCCTTCATGATGTGCCACAGGATGGGCCGCCCGCCCACCTCGACCAGCACTTTGGGGATCGCCTCCGTGTACTCGCGCAGCCGCATTCCGCGGCCGCCGCAGAGGATAACGGTCTGCATGCTACAACCTCACGTGGTCGCGCTGACGGACTTCCCGCAGGACGCCCGCCGCCTTCATGCTCATCTGAGCCTCGCTGAAGGTCTCGTGGAGGTCGGGCTGCTCGATCGCCCAGGTGAGATACTCCTGGACCATCTCCAACTGGGGAACCCGCGGCTCCCAACCCAACGCCCGCAGCTTCGAGATGTCGGAGAAGACGTGGCGGGTATCGCCGATGCGGTAGAGACCGGGAAACTCGGGCTCGACGGCGACTCCCGCGGTCGCAATGACCAGTTGGGCCAGCTCACGCACGGTCACGCGCCGGTCGCCACCGATGTTGAAGACCTGGTAGTCGGCGCGGCTGTCCTCGAGGACAAGGAGGTTGGCCTCGACGACGTCGCGGATGGAAACGTAGTCGCGAAGCTGGTTGCCGTCCTCGTAGATGACGGGCGACCGGCCGCTGAGAACGCGGACGGCGAAGGAGCGGAGCGCTCCCGAGTAGGCATTGCGGAACGACTGGCGTGCCCCCTGGACGATGGAGTAACGGAGGGCGACGCTGGGGATGCCGTAGCGGAGGCCCAGCTTCAGGGCGATGTCATCCTGATCCCGCTTGGAGATGCCGTAGCTGTTGTGGGGGGCGGTCACGGCCTCATCCGTCCAGAGCGGCTCCATCGGCGCGCCGCAATCGGGGCAGGGAACGTCCCAGTCCTCTCGCTCCAGTTGCGCCGGAGGCCGCTGCTCTGGATACCTGACGCCGTCGACAGGGCAGTGGTACCTGCCCTCACCATACACGGCCTGCGAGGAGGCGACGATCACCCGCCGCACGGGCAGGCGTTCATTGACGATGAGCTCATAGAGAAGGGCGGTGCCGGCGCTGTTGGTCAGGAAGAAGCGCGAGAAGTCGGTATGATAGTCCTGATAGGCAGCGAAATGGAAGACGGCGTCCACGTCGTCGAGCGCTCTGCGCAGCGCGTCGCGGTCGCTGACGCTGCCGCGGATCAGCTCGACCCCGGCCGGCAGATAGTCCGGCCACTCACCGTTGTGAACCGGCGGCTCAAGGGAGTCCAGCACGCGGACCCGATGACCGCGCCCCACGAGGGCATCGACAGTATGCGATCCGATGAATCCGGCGCCTCCGGTGACCAGGACTCGCACTACATCACCTCCTGTCCCCTTAGCATGAGCAACGGCGTCTTGAGGATGATCTGGATGTCCAGCCAAAGCGAGCGTCTACGAACATACTCGACGTCTAGCTGCAGCATCTCGCTGAAGCTGGCCCGACCTCGCCGGCGGGCCTGGTAGAGTCCTGTTATGCCCGGCTTCACGACAAGCCTCTGTCGCTCGTCGGGACCGTAGAGGTCGTATTCGTAGAGGACGGGCGGTCGCGGCCCCACGATATTCATGTCCCCCCGCAGGACGTTCAGCATCTGCGGCACTTCGTCCAGGCTGAAGCGACGCAGCCATCCGCCGACGGCGGTGACGGTGGCGTCATCGTTGTACTTGTAGACGGGCCGCCCTCTTGCGTCCGTGCTGTGCGGCCGGTCATCGCGAACGAACTCCTCTATCCAGCGGACATGTCCCTCATTGTCTCTATCCACGTACATCGTGCGGAACTTGTAGTACTGGAAGACGCGGCCATTCCGGCCCACGACCGGCGCTCGAAACAGGGCGGGCCCGGGCGACGTCAGCCTTATCACCAGCGCTATCGCCAGCCACAGCGGGGAGAGCAGGAGGAGGGCGGCCGCCGCCAGGAGGCGATTGTAGACCCCGGTGACCACCTCGTAGACCCGACCACCGCCGGGTCGGAGGCCACTCTCCGGCACGCTCTCCAGAGCCATCACCGCGCCGTACTCCTGTGACTTAACCATTCCTAACCCCACGCCTGCGGTCAGACATGAACCCGATGATCCGATCCTCTCAAAAGGGCAGCCCGCAGCCCCACCAGCCCCGGCCCTCAAGGCCGCAACAGTCAGCCGGCCACGCTCCGCACCCTCTCCTCCTCCGCACCCGCATCCTCTGTCGGGACCGCCGCCACCTGTCTCAGCGCCACCGTGAGGGCGTGAACGAGCACCAAATGGATGTCCTCTATCATTCCCTGGCTGTCGCAGGGGACAACCACGCTGATATCCGTCATCCGGCCGAGCGCGCCGCCGTCGAAGCCGGAGAAGCCGACGGTGACGGCGCCAGCCTCCCGCGCCACCTCGACGGCCTGAAGCACGTTGGGGGAGTTGCCGCTGCCGGAGACGGCGATGACCAGGTCGCCCGGCTCAAGAAGCGACTCGATCTGGGCGGCGAAGACGTTGTCGAAGGATGTGTCGTTGGCCCAGGCCGTGAGAAGGGCGACGTTGTCCACGAGGGAGACGGCGCTGACGCCGCCGAAGCTGTCCCGCCGGTTCGGTTTCAGCCAATCGGTGGCGGCATGGCCGGCGGTGGCGGCGCTGCCGCCGTTGCCGAGTACGTACACTGTCTTCCGCTCGGCCCTGGCCCGCAGCAGCTCCTCGGCTACTCTGGCCACATCGGCGGTCGGCAGCAGTTCTAGCACTTCCTGCACCTGCTGGAAGTATGACTCCAATATGAAGAGGGTTTCCGCTCGGGGCAGGGCGTAGGGCAAGGAGGTTCCCCTCTCCACCTCCCGTCTCGCTCTGTGGTTGGCGAGTCTTATCGGTTTCATGTCGCTCTCCCCGCGGTCTCGGTCTCGGTCTTGGTCTTGGTCTTGACAGTGGTTTTTTCTCCCCTGGGACGGACAAGAAGATAGGAGGCAGGAAGGCTCTTCTCGCGCCTGAGCATCCGCTTTAGGGAGGCGAACATGAGGCGCAGATCGAGCCAGATCGAGTAGTCGCGCACGTAGGCTATGTCCTTAAGGGCCTGCTCTTCCAAGCCCTCGCCCCGAGAAGCGTCGGCGGCGGGGCCGGTGAGTCCCGGCCGCACGAGAAGGAGATTTCGCGCCCAGGACTGGTCAGCGCCGGCCTCAAGCTCGACCACGGAGCGGGGGCCCACGAGGCTCATGTGGCCGGCAATCACGTTGAGGATGTTCGGCAGCTTGCCAAGGCGACTGGCGGCGACAACGCGACGCCAGCGCCACGCCCAACGCGCCGGCCAGTTCGCGGGCGCCGGCTCAGTCGGGGCGGCGATGATGAGAAGGCGAAACCGGTCCCGGCCGCGCTGCGCCAGGACGGGCCGCCGGACAAGCACCGGCCCGCAGCGGTCCAGGCGCGCCGCCAGCCAGCAGGAAGCCCAGACAGGGCTCATCAGCAACAAGAGGAGCAGTGAAGCCAGGTAGTCCAGGCCGTGCTTCAGGACGGCGTCCAGGCCGGTGATCCGGAGGGGCTGCAGGCTGACGAGCGGCAGGAAGCCACTATCCGTCATCTGGGCGCCGGTGGCTATGAGATGCTGCAGACCGGGGGCAAGCCGGATCCTGACGCCGTTGTTCTCGGCGACCAGCTCCAACAGGTCGCGGTAGCTCTCCCAGCTAATGGCGTGGGGAACGACGACAACGGTGGAGACGCCGCTCCTCTGGGCCACCTCGCGCACCGTCCTGGGATCGCCGAGGACGCGCAGGCCGTCGGCCACGCGGCTGCCCACGGGGCGGTAGTCATCGAGAAAGCCGACGATCTGGATGCCGGTCGAGGTCGGCGAGTTGAGGTGCCGGGCCACGGCGGCAGCGTGCTCATCGGTGCCCACAACCAGCCACTTGCGGATGAAGAGCCCCGCCTCGCGAAGCCGAAAGACCAGCCGCCGGATGAGGAAGCGGGAGCCGCCGACAAGGGGCATGGCCAGCAGCCAGAACAGAACCAAGGCCCCCCGCGAGGTCGGCTCACCGGTTAGAAAGGCCAGAATAAGGACAACGGCTATGCCGTAGCTACTAGCCTTGACTACCGCCTCGTATTCGCGGTGGCCGCCGAACAGCATCTCCAGGTCGTAGAGACGGTTCATGGCGAACAGCCCCATGACGACGACCAGGGTCAGGGCAGCGAAGACGACTGTGGCCTGCGTGGGCTCGTGCGAGGCCTTCGGCCAGGACGTGTCGCCGTACCTCAGGCCGAAGCTGATCGCCATGGCCGCGACGAGCATCAACATGTCCGCCGCCATTAGCCCCAGAACCGGTAGACGCGATTGCTTAGACATAGCCCCTCAGGCCGACCTCAAGCGGAGGCGCGGCGGCATAATCACTGTGGGGTCCGGAGTTCATGAGCACCTTGGCCCCACCGGTGTCGAACTGAAAACTCATGCGATAGAGTCCAAGAGACTCCATCTCCGCGCAGACCCGGCTGCGGGACGCCGGCTCGCAGTAGAGGAGAAGGAAGCCACCGCCACCGGCACCAGCCACCTTGCCGCCCACAGCGCCCTTGCTGAGCGCCCGCTCGTAGATCTCATCGATGCGGGGGTTGCTGACACTGCCGGCCAGGCGCTTCTTGTGCTCCCAGGAGTCGCGCAGAATGTGCCCAAGACGGGGCAAGTCGCCGTTCTCCAGGGCTTCCTTCGTCTCCACAGCCGCCTCCTTCAGGCGATGCATTGCTTCGACGACCTCAGCCCTGCTGTCGCGAGCGCCCTGCCGCTGCTCCTGGAGGATGTCGGCGGCGCTGCGGGATGACCCAAGGAAGAAGAGGAGAAGGCTATCCCAAAGCTGATCGCGGGCGGCGGCGTCCAGGGCCAGGGGCGCAACTCGAACGCCCTCTCTCTGGAAATAGATGGCGTTGATGCCGCCGAAGGCCGAAGCATAGTGGTCTTGCTTGCCGCAGGGACTGCCCAGTTGCCCGCTCTCGATGCGATAGGCCGTTTCCGCTACCTCGCCGGGGTCGAGTCTCTGACCCGTAAGGGTGCTAAGGGTCTTGACCAGGGCCACGGCTACTGTGCTGGAGGAGCCCAGGCCGGTGCCCGGGGGGATCTCGGAAGCGAGGAACATGGAGAGCCCCTGGCTGATACCGAACTCGTGGAGAAGAGCCTGCGGCAGACGGAGGTCGCCGTCCCATATGGGCTGGTCCTCGCCCGACCAGTGGTAGAAGCAGCGGTAGTCCGACGAACCGATGTGTACGCCGTCGCCGTCTTTGGGGCTGACGAACACGTAGAAGTACTTGTCGATGGCGGCGCTGACCACCATGCCGCCGTACTGAGCGTAGTAGTCTTCCATATCGGTGCCGCCACCGGCGAAGCTGATTCTGAGAGGCGCTCGAACAAGCAACATCTTCCTTATCTCCGAACCAGCTGCCCCGAGCGTCGCGCTTCCGTCGCGGCAGACAGGCCGCTGATCTTGACGAAGCCGGCGCTCAGGTCGCGCTGCGCCTGGTGGTATCGCTCAAGCGAACCGATGTCGAGGAAGTAGCCCAGGCTGACACAGCCATAGAGGGGCGCTCCCTCCTGCAAGAGAAGCGGGAGCAGATGGGTGCCGAAGTCGAAGAAGGCGTCTTCAGGAACCAGACGCAGAACGTCCGGCTCCACCACATAAACGCCGGCGTTGGCCCAGGGGGAGAAGACTTCGTGCGGGCGGGGTTTCTCGCGGAAGCGGCGCACGCGGCAGTCGCCGTCGATCTCCACGACGCCGCAGCGGGCAAGGTCCTCGGCCTGATGAAGGGCCATGGTCAGGCAAGCTCCCTGGCCGCGATGGAAGGCCGACAGGGCCGACAGGTCGATGTCGGTAAGGACGTCGCCATAGAGGACGAAGAAGGTATCATCGAAGAAGCTGTCCAGCTTCCTCACCGCCCCCGCCGAGCCGAGCAAGACATCCTCCCCGGAGTAGGTGACGCGCACACCGAAACGTGAGCCGTCTCCCAAGTAGTCCTGTATGACCTCTGGTCTGTGATGGAGGTTGATGGCGATGTCGCGTACTCCGTGAGACCGCAGCAGGTCGATCAGGTAGGCTATGAGGGGCCGCCCCTCCAGCTCAAGCATGGGCTTGGGCACTTTGTCGGTCAGGGGACGGAGGCGCGTGCCTTCCCCGGCCGCCAGGATCATCGCCTTCATGCCGCCCTCCTCTCCAGCAGGCCCTCTCGATGCAGCATCCATTGGGTCGCGGTCTTCAGGTCGCGCGCCACCCAGCTCGGGCTTTGTGCCCAGCCGGAGGGGCGCAGGAGCGATAGCAGGCCCCTGCCGGTGAGCACCATGACGTAGCGCATACCGACGGCATGGGCCGCCATCAGGTCATCCAGGCTGTCGCCGACGACGTAGCAGAGGTTCGGGTCAAGCTGGAAGCGGTCCATGGCCTCCAGCAGCAGGCCGGGCTGCGGCTTGCGGCAGAGACAGCCGTCGTCGGGGGAGTGGGGGCAGCAGAGGACGGCAGCGATGCGCCCTCCGTGGGCCTCTATCTCCTCTGTCATCCGGGCATGAACACGGTCCAGCTTGGCCCGGGAGAGGAGGCCCCGCCCTACGACGGACTGGTTGGTCGTCACCACTACCCGCGTTTCCTGCTCGGCCAGCATCCTCAGGGCTTCCAGCGAGCCGGGCAGGAACTCGAACTCCCTCCACGACTTCACGTAGTCGCCGCGGTTGCGGTTGATGACTCCGTCCCGGTCGAGCAGTACTGTGACCCCGTGATTCGTATTATTCATAAGTCCCTAGGCGATCGGGGGCCGGTGAGCCAGCCGGGAATCGCCGTCTCATCCGGCCGGTCTATACGTGAGCACGATCTCGCGATCACGAGATATATCTGTCTGCACCTCAAGGTTCTTGCTGTCCAGCGACTCACCGTCCAGCTCAAGGGACACCGGCTCCACCCCCTCGGGCAGGGCAAGCCTTATCCGCAGGGGAATGGCGGCGGTGCCGGGCTGCTTCTGGATCAGGAGTCTGTATTCGGCCAGAGGGCCACTGAAGCCGACGATGGCGGGCGTGAGGTAGCTGAAAGAGACTTCCCTCTTCGCCCCCTTGGGGAGGGCGAAGAAGCGGCCAAAAACGGTCTTGCCCTTCTCCTCCGTCAACTCTTCCAGGCCGGCGCTGGCCCCATCGATCCGCACATCCAGGGGACGGCTGTTGTGCTTGGTGAACAGGCGGAGGTAGCCGCCGTACAGGCCATCGAGCATGAGCTTGCGCACGAGCTCCGGGTCGCGCCCCTGCTCCCAGGAGGCGAGGTCGTTCTCGTAGTGGAGAGCGACCTCGGTGTGGGCGTTGCCCAGCTCATCGAGCGCGA
>DAOUEO010000069.1:0-6399 GCA_034430455.1 Dehalococcoidia bacterium
AAGTAGTGGCCATCGGCAGCGCCCTCAGCGATTTCCAGGGCACGGTGACCGTGGGCGTCGTGAGCGGCCTCCACCGCCGCTGGCAACGAGACGGCCTGATAATGGAGGACCTTGTGCAGACCGACGCGGCGATCAACCATGGCAACAGCGGCGGCGCCCTCCTCAACTCCCGCGCCGAAGTGGTGGGGCTGAACAGCAACGTCGTCCGCACCACCGAGACGGGGGAGGTGGTCGAGGGGGTCGCCTTCGCCATCTCCAGCAAGGTGGCGGCCCCCATCGTCGACGCCATCATCGAGCAGGGGAGCTACCCGCGGGCGTTTCTCGGCATCGCCCATCAGGATATCGACGAGCAGATGGCCATGTATGACCTCCCTATGGACCGCGGCGCCGTCGTCATCAGCGTCTCCCCCGATACCCCCGCGGACGAGGCGGGGATCAGGGAAGGCGACATAATCCTCCGTATCGGCGATGTAGAGCTCAACGGCGACATGCCCTTCCTCAACGCCCTGGCCGCCATCACGCCGGGGGAGACCGAGCCTGTCTTGCTCGACCGAGGGGGTGAGGAGATCACCGTCGAAGTGACATTTATCGCCCGCGAGGCACGACAATGAACGAGCAGGGCCCCTTCGACCGCATACTGCGCCAGGAGCCCTCCCGCGACCGCGGGAACCGCCTCGTCATCGTCGCCATCGTCGTCCTGGGGCTGCTCCTCCTCATCCTCGTGCTCCCTCCCATCTCCATCCTCAGCGGCGGCGGTGGTGGTGAGGGCAGCGTCAATATCAGCGTCAAGGCCCGCAAAGAGAGCCCCGCCCCGCCGGAAGGGATGGAGGCTCTCAGCCCCCTGTACGACGTCTCCGTCTCCGGATCCGTCGAGGGACCGACCCAGATCACCCTCGCGCTGCCGTCGACGACCAGCGATCCCCGGAACCTCTCCCTCTACACCCTCGACGGCAATCAGTGGCGCCGTATCGGCAGTGCCAAGCTGATCTTCGACGGCGCCGCCGTCCAGGGAGAGGTCTCAGTCCTGCCCAAGAACATCGCCGTCCTGCGGGCCACCAGCGCCCTTCATCAGTTATCGGGCTCGCTGCCGGCGGGGAGAGAGCTCAACCCCCAGGCCGCCGAGGCCCTCTCCGTCCTCAACCCCGTCGACTTCGCGCCCGCCTTTGACGGCTCCCTCGTGGGTGAGCCTGCCGCCTTGCCCGAAGACATTGTGATCGACATCTATCCCACCATACGCGTCACCACGGCGCAGCAGACGGAGGCCGCGAACGCCATCATCGGCTCGCCGGACCTCCGCAACGAGCACCTGAACGCCATCCTGGAGATGGTCGAGTCGTCCAGCCGCTACCGGGGGGTGGACCTCGACTACGGGCCGCTCGACGCCCTGCACAAAGACGAGTTCTCCCAGTTCGTCGTCGACCTGGCCGAGCAGCTCCACCGGCGCGGGCTCGGCCTCACCCTGACGGCCCCCCTGCCCGTCCAGCAGGGCGCGGACTGGGACAGCGGCGCCTACGATTGGCTGCGCCTCGCCCAGGCCGCCGACGCCATCAAACTGCTGCCCGAAGAGGACCCCTCCCGCTACTATAAGAGAATGGAGGACGCCCTCTCCTTCCTCATTGAGCAGGAGAAGCTCCCCCCCGCCAAGCTCGTGCTCGTGCTGGGCCCGTGGGCCCACGAGAAGGGCGGCGAAGGGATACGAAGGCTTAGCCTGCTGGAGGCGCTGACCATCGCCAGCACCCTCAAGCTGGAGGACGAAGGTGCGATACCGCCGGGCGATAGCGTGACCATCATCGGGGAGAGCATCTACAAACAGGACGGCGCCTCCGGCATCGGCTGGGACGAGGATGCGGCCGCCGTCTCCTTCAGCTACCCCGGCCTGGGCGGCGCCCGCACCATCTGGATCGAGAACTCCTTCAGCTTCGTCTTCCGGCTGGACCTGGCGACCCGCTTCCACCTGGGCGGCCTAGCGGTGGAGGATGTCTCGACCGACCCCGGCGTCAACGATATCTGGCCCGTCCTGCAGGAGTTCGCCGCGACGGGAAAGGCGTCGCTCGTCAAGCCCAATGGCACCCTCCTCCTCCCCCACTGGGAGGCCGACGGCGGCAGCCTGGAGGGCGGCGACGACGGCGCTGTGGTCTGGACCGCCCCTGAGGAGCCGGGCGCCTACCAGATCACCCTGGTCGTGAGCGACGGCCTGGCGCGGCTGGGCCAGCGGCTGGGCCTGACAGTGGGAGAGTGAGCCGCCCGGCCGGAGGCCGCGCCCGCGGGCAGCGTTCAAGGACGACGAATACGTGAGGCGATGCGGATAATCGCCGGCACAGCGAGAGGGCGCCAACTGAAAGGCCCCCGCGGTCGCGGCATCCGGCCCACCTCGGACCTCGTCCGGGGCGCTATCTTCGACGTGCTGGCGGCGATGGGCGCCGACCTCACGCGGGTGCTCGACCTCTATGCCGGCACCGGCGCCCTGGGGATCGAGTCGCTGAGCCGCGGCGCCCAGTGGTGCGACTTCGTGGAGAAGGACGCCCGCTCCTGCCGGCTCATCCGCGAGAACCTGGAGAGCACCGGCCTCGCCGATCGGGCGGCCGTCCACTGCTGGCCGGCGGACAAGGTATTGACCAGACTGGACGGGCAGTATAGCCTCATCCTGGCGGACCCGCCGTACGGGGACGACAGGGCCGTGTCGGTGCTCCAGGACGTGGCGGCCTCTTCCCTCGTCGGGCCCGACACCGTTATTGTGGTGGAGCATTCGCAGCGACGACCGTTGCCGCCGTCCCTGGGGCCGTGCGGGCTCATCAGCGGCCGGCGGCACGGAGACACCTGCATCTCAGTCTACCGCCCAGGAGGAAGCCCGTGACTACCGCATTGTACCCCGGCCGGTTCGACCCCGTAACCAACGGCCACTTGAACATCGTCAGCAGGGCGGTCTCGCTCTTCGAGCGGGTCGTGGTCGCCGTCTACCATCTGGATCAGGACTACCTGTTCTCCACCAAAGAGCGCGTTGACCTCTTTCGCGAGGCGGTCAAGGGTATCCCGGAGGTCACGGTCGAGTCGTTTCACGGACTCACGGTGAACTTCGCTCGCAGCCAGTCCGCCACCGTATTGGTGCGGGGGATACGCGCCGTTACCGGCTTCGAGGCCGAGTTCGACATGGACCTCATGAACAAGGAGATGGCGCCCGAGATCGAGTCTGTCTACCTCATGGCGAGCCGCGAGCACCTCTTCATAAGCGGCGCCCGCATCCGTGAGCTGGCCCATTTTGGCTATGACGTGTCGAAGCTCGTGCCCGCTCACGTGGCCCAGGCCCTGCGGCGCAAGCTGGTCGCCAAGCGGGAGTAGCCCGTCCCAAAGGAGGAGAGCCATCGACATCCTACATCTCATCGACCGGCTGGAGGAGCTGGTGGGCGAGGGCATGAAGCTCCCCCTCGGCGGCCGCGTCGCCATCGACAGGCGCCGCCTCCTCGACCTCGTCGACCAGATGCGGGTGGCCGTGCCCGCCGAGCTGCGGGAGGCCCAGGAGGTGCTCTCCCAGCAGGACGAGGTTCTGGTGAGGGCCCGCGAGGAGTCGCAGCTCCTGCTCGCCCGCGCCCAGCAGGAGGTGGAGGAGCGCCTCAGCGAGGAGGAGCTGGTCAAGGCGGCGCAGACGCGGGGCGACGAGATGCTCCAGCGGGCACAGGAAGAGGCCGAGGCGTTGCTGAAGGAGGCCGAGGAGCGGGTGCACTCTCGTCTCGGACAGGCGGAGACCGTCGTCGCCCAGCAGATGGATGAGGCCGACCGCTATGCCCTGGAGATGCTGAAGAAGCTGGAGTCGCAGCTCTCGGCCTTCCTGGGGAGTGTGCGTGCCGGCGTCGAGAGCATGGAGAGCAAGGCCCAGCCTCATTCCTGACCCCCTCCGAAGGCACGCGGACAAACGGAGACCCCCGTCTGAGCGGGGGCCTTTCTGTTCCTACTGCCCCGACAGGAACGCCGTGATCAACGCCTTCACCTCCGCCGCGTTCTCCCCTTCCAGCAGGTGGGTGCCGTGGTCGGATCCCTCGAAGACCTCCTCCTCCCTCGGCTCCGGCGCCCGCTCCGATAGCCGCTCCAGGCTCGACACGGCCGACGTGTCCCCCTCGCTGACGATGAACAGCTTCCGCTCGCTCACCCGGTCCACCACCGCCTCCGCGTCCAGCCCCTCGAAATCCGCCGGCGCCGAGATCGCCACCACGCCCGCCACATCCTGCCGCGCCGCCGCGATCAGCGAGGCCGTCCCCCCCATGCTCGCGCCCACGAGATAGATGGTGTCGTAGCCCTTGGCTCTCATCGCCTCGATGGCGGCCTCGACGTCCAGGTCGATCTTCGACACCTCGGTGTCTCCCTCCGACTCGCCGTAGCCGCGGAAATCGAAAGTGAGGGCGCTGTAGCCCGCCTTCGCCAGCTCATCCGCGAAGCCGTACCACGACGTCTGGTCGCTGGGGCGCATGTGGCAGAGAATGACCAGCGTATCGCCGTCGCCGAAGAGATGGCCGTGGATCGTCAGCCCGTCCGCCGTCGGGAAGCTCACCGCCTGTGATACGCCGCCGGCGGGGGTGGGTTGCGGCTCGTCCTCGTCGTCACCGCACGCCGCCAGGATCAGCCCCAGTACAGCAAGAAGAAAGAGAGCTTTCCGTAGCATCTTCGGCCTCCCTGTCTGCGCTTGCCGCCGCTAGCGAACCACCACGTTCACCAGACGCCCGGGCACATAGATTACCCGCAGCACCTGCTTCCCCTCGATGTGCGCCTTCACCTTCTCGCTCGACAGCGCCAGCTCCTTCGCCTCCTCCTCGCCGACACCGACCGCCACCTGGATGCGGTCGCGCAGCTTCCCGTTCACCTGCACGACCAGCGTGATCTCCTCCTCCGCCGCCAGCTCGGCGTCCCACTCCGGCCACCGCTGATTGTGGATGCTGTACGGCCGGCCCGAGCGCTCCCACAGCTCCTCCGCCAGGTGCGGCGCCGACGGCGCCAGCAGCAGCAGCAGCGTCTCCATCGCCTCCCGCCAGGCGCCCTCGTCGACGGGGCCCGTCTCCTTCGCCTTCGTCAGATAGTTGGTGTACTCCATCAGCGCCGCCACCATCGTGTTGAAGCGGAAGCGCTCGACGTCCTCGCCGACGCGGCGGATCGTCTTGTGCGTCAGACGGCGCAACTCGCGGACGGCGTCGGGCTCGCCCCTGTCGACCGTCTCCGGTGGCGTCAGCGCCAGGCTCCAGACCCGGTTCAGCCAGCGCGACACCCCCGCGATGCCGGAGTCGTCCCACTCGCCGCCCTGCTCCCAAGGGCCGATGAACATGAGATAGACGCGCACGGCGTCCGCCCCCAGCCGCGCCACGTACTCGTCCGGCGCCACCACGTTGCCCCGCGACTTGCTCATCTTCGCCTTGCCCGAGATGATGATCCCCTGATTGAACAGCCGCAGGAACGGCTCGTCGAACTCGACGACCCCCAGGTCGCGGGCCGCCTTCGTGAAGAAGCGGGCGTACAGCAGGTGCATGACCGCGTGCTCGGCGCCCCCCGTGTACTGGTCGACGGGCAGCCATTTGCGGGCCAGCTCGCGCGAGACGGGACGCTCCTCGTTATGGGGGTCGGCGTAGCGGTACATGTACCAGCTCGAGCAGACGAACGTGTCCATCGTGTCCGTCTCCCGCTTCGCAGCGCCTCCGCAGCGGGGGCAGGTCGTGTTGACGAAACGCTCGTGGCTGGCCAGCGGCGACTCCCCCGTCGGCTTGAACTCGGCGTCCTCCGGCAGCAGCACCGGCAGCTCCTCCTCGGGGACGGGCACGGCGCCGCACTTGGGGCAGTGGATGATGGGGATGGGCGCGCCCCAGTAGCGCTGCCGCGACAGCAGCCAGTCGCGCAGACGGTAGGTCACCGTGGGGCCGCCCCAGCCGTGCTCCTCCAGATAGCGGCTGACCGCCGCCTTCCCCTCCTCGTTGGGTGTGCCGTCGAAGGGGCCGGAGTTGACCATCGTGCCCGGCTCGACATAGGCATCCGTCAGCGGCTGGCCATCATAATCGGGCGGCGCGATGACGACCCGGATCGGAATGTCATACTTCTGGGCGAACTCGAAGTCGCGCTGGTCGTGCGCCGGCACCCCCATGACGATCCCCGTGCCGTAGGAGAGCAGCACGTAGTCCGCGACCAGTATCGGCACCCTCTCGCCGTTGGGCAGGTTGACGCAGTAAGAGCCGGTGAAGACGCCCGTCTTCTCCCGCTCCGTCGAGAGGCGCTCGATCTCCGTGACCCGCCGGCTCCCCTCGACGTACGCCTCCACCGCCTCTCGCTGCTCCGGCGTCGTCAGCCTGGGCACCAGCGGGTGCTCGGGCGCGATCACCATGAAGGTGACGCCGTAGACGGTGTCCGGCCGCGTCGTGAACACGCGGATCT
>DAOUEO010000070.1:0-2876 GCA_034430455.1 Dehalococcoidia bacterium
ACCCGTATGGCGGCAGAGAGGACCTGGAGCGCCGGGCGATCCGCGTGCTCCACGACGGCAGCTTCCGCGACGACGCCACCCGCATGTTGCGGGCCGTCCGCTACGAGGGGAGGCTGTCGTTCCGCCTGGAGGACGGCACGGCCCGGCTGCTGGAGCGGGACCGGCGCTACCTCGACACGATAAGCGGCGCCCGTCTGCGGCGGGAGCTGCTGGCGATCCTCTACGAGGAGAGCCCACACCTCCTGCTCGCCCGCTGTCAGGAGCTGGGGCTGCTGGCGGCGCTGCATCCCTCCCTGGAGATCGACGGGCGGGGCGTCGAAGCACTCCTCCGCGCCTCTGATGAACGGCCGACCCCCTGGGATGAGGTCTGCCTCTGCCTCCTCTCCTGGCGGAGCGGAGAGCGGGAGGTCGAGTCGCTGGTGGAGCGCCTCGCCCTTCCCCGGCGGCACGAGCGCGCCCTCCACGACGCGGTGAAGCTGCGGGCGATGCTGGCCACGCTGGAGAAGCCCGACCTCCCCGTCAGCGCCGCCGTCGAGATGCTGGAGCCGCTGAGCATCGCCGCGGTGTGGGCGCTCAACCTGAGGACGGAGAGCGAGCCGCTGCGGGAGCGCACCGGACGCTTCCTGCGCGAGTGGCGCCACGTCCGGCCCTTCCTGGGCGGTCGCGCCCTGAAGCGCCTCGGCGTGCCGGAGGGGCCCGACCTGGGCGCCCTGCTCCGGCGGCTGCGGGCGGCCCGCCTCGACGGCCTGACGCAGAGCCGTGAGGATGAGGTAGCGCTGGTCGAGAAGAGCTGCCGCTAGGGGGCGCTCAGCCACTCGCGCACCGCCCCCGGCATCTCCCGCAGCGGCGCCTCGCGGGTCGTGCACGGCGGCAGCGACTGCAGGAAGACCGAGCCGTAGGGCTTGCTCCTTATCCGCCGGTCCAGGACAACGACGACGCCGCGGTCGGTCTTGCGGCGGATGAGACGGCCGAACCCCTGCTTGAAGCGGAGGACGGCCTGCGGCAGCGCGTACTGCCGGAAGGGGTCGTCGTAGAGGGCCGAGCGGGCGACGGCCACGGGATCGGTCGGCACCGCGAAGGGCAGCCTGGCGATCAGCAGCAGCGACAGCGCCTCGCCGAACACGTCCACCCCCTCCCAGAAGCTGGTCGTGCCCAGTATCACCGTCCGCTGGTTCTCGCGCAGGGCGTTGAGCAGCGGCTTGGGCGGCCCGTCGATCCCCTGCCCCAGCACCAGTATCTCCTCCCGCTCCAGCGGCCCCTTGACGCCGGCGTAGGTGGCGCGGAGGGCGCCGTGCGACGTGAAGAGGACGAGCGCCCGTCCGCCGCTGGCGCGGCACAGCTCCGTCACCGCCTGCCCAAGCTCGGACTGGTAGGAGAGCTCGTTGGGCTCCGACATGCCCTGCGGCAGAAGGAGGAGGGTGGAGCGGACGTAGTCGAAGGGGGAGCCGAGGAGAAGCTGACGGGGCTCCTCCAGCCCCAGCCGCTCGCAGAGGTAGTCGATCTGTCCCTGGACGCTTAGGGTAGCCCCTGTAAGGACGACGCTCTCCTTCTGCGAGAAGAGCCCCGCCCGCAGGGGCTCCGCCACCTCCAGCGGCGCCGCGGAGATCGTGACGCCGCCGTTCTGGCGGTCGTAGGTCAGCCAGGCAATCGTCGCCGGGTCGTCGCGGCCCAGCACCGAGGCGACGCCCCCCCGCAGCCGCTGCCCCTCCTGGAGCAGCGCCGCGACCTCCGCGATCAGCTCCTCGCGCGCCGTTTCCCCGCCGTCCTCGCCGTCGGTCAGCGATTCCGCCGTCCGCTTCAGCATCTCAATTATGTCATGTAGTGCCAGCTCCAGGTTCTCCCACGCCATCTCTATCTGGGGCCAGTCGGGCTGGACGCGCATGGCGCGGTTGAGCAGAAGACGCTGGTTGTAGTCCCCCTGCTCCTGGGCGTGCCCCAGCAGGAAGGAGGCGAGGAGGTCGAACAGCATGGGCAGCGAGCGACGGCCGCTCTCCGCCGCCGCCGCCAGCGCCGCCGCCGTGTCGGGCAGGGTCGAGCCCGCCGGCGCGTGCAGCCCCCGCAGGCTCCCCACCAGCCCCGTCGGGCGCCCCCTCCCCCGCTGGTGGATGCGCCCGAGGAAATCGGCGATGGCGAGATCGCCCGCCTGGAAGCCGAACTGCTGCGTGGCCTCGTCCTCCAGGTTGTGGGCCTCATCGATCACCAGGTGCTGGTACTCGGGCAGGACGTGCCCCCCGACGGCGACGTCGGAGAGGAGGAGGGCGTGGTTGACGACGAGGAGATGCGACGCCTCGGCGCGCCGCCGCGCCCGGTGGAGGAAGCAGGCGCCCTGCCGGACGTAGAAGCAGGGAAGGGTCAGGCAGGCCTCGTTGTCGGCGCTGACGCGGCTCCAGATGGCCTCCTGGGGCGGCGACAGGTTCAGCTCGGCGCGGTCGCCCGTCTCCGTCCGGGGAAGCCAGAGGAGGATGCGCGCCAGCAGCTTCGCCTCCGGCAGGCTGGGCGAAGGGGAGCGCCGGAGGGCGGCGAGACGGAGCAGGCAGAGGTAGTTGCGCCGGCCTTTCAGTTGGGCGAATCGGAGAGGCTTGCTGGACGCCCCCTCCTCGCCGGCCTCGAGCAGCCTCTGCAGGATAGGGAGGTCCTTGCTCACCAGTTGCTCCTGGAGGTTTATCGTGTCGGTGGAGACGACGACGCGGGCGCTGTTGCGGAGGGCATACCCCGCGGCGGGCGCCAGGTAGGCCAGCGACTTGCCGGTGCCGGTGCCCGCCTCCACCACCAGATGCCCACCGTCGTTGAGCGTCTCCGCCACCGTGCGGGCCATCGCCGACTGCTCCGGGCGTCTCTCGAACCCGGGGAAGAGCTCCGGCCGTTGCTCCGGACGC
>DAOUEO010000071.1:0-1939 GCA_034430455.1 Dehalococcoidia bacterium
TGCGGAAGAGGATGTAGGCGTTGAGCTCGGGGCGCTCGGGCGCGACCATGTCGGCAGGGTCCTTCCAGGTCTGGAGGGTCGGGTCGTTCAGGGCCTGCTGGTAGACCGCCAGCGCCTGGTCGTAGAGGCCGTCGTTGAAGAGCGCGTCCGCCTCCGTGACCCACAGGTAGAGGATGTCCGTCGGGTCGAGGGTCGTCTGGCTCAGGCTGTAGTAGGCGCCGTCCCAGGCGTAGACCTCCGTTCGCTCCCGCTGCGGTCCCGCGCCGACGGAGCCGATCATGCCGCCGTGCATCATGAGCTCCATCGAGCCGTCCCCGTCCGTGTCATCCAGAGAGACGTCGGCGTACGCCATGCTGATCTCGCCCGAGACGATGCTGACGAAGCCGGAAGAGGTGCTCGTCAGGATGTGGACGGTGGTGGTGCAGGTGTGGGCGCCGCACTGGGTATCGGTGTATACCAGCTCGGCGTTGCCGTCGTCGTTGATGTCGGCCAGGGCCAGCAGGTCGAGCGTGGCCGGTGTGATGGGGTCCGTCATTATTGGCGGCGACGCGAACGCCACCTGGTAGTCGCTGCCCTGCTTGTCGAAGACGACGACCTGCCAGGCGATGCCCGCCATGGGGTCGGCCGCCGCCGCGCTGTCGTCGCCGAGAACGACCGCGACCTCTTCATCCGAGTCCCCGTCGGCATCGGACGCCAGGCAGGGCCAGGTGTCGCCGCCGGGATCCGGGAGCTGCCAGTCGTCGAAGAGCGCCTCGAGGCAGAACTCGCCGAGGGCGGAGTCGCCGGCGGCGCTCAGGTAGGCGGCGATAGTATCCGTGTAGTCCTCGAATGCCGCCGGCTTCGAGGGAATCGCGGCGGGACTGGGAGAGGCGGCCGGCGTGCGGGTCTTGGCCGTTTGGGTGGCCTTTGCGGTTGAAGTGGCTTCGGGGGACTCGTCGTCGCCGCCGCAGCCGGCGAGCAGCGCCGCTATAACCGTCAGGGCGATGAGAAGACGCATAGCCATTTCTGTCCCTCCCTCCTGCGAGCAACCTCCGACCGGAGAGCGAGAGCTACGGCCGGTCAGCTTCGCCGTACACGCGCTCCAGCGCCTCTTTCAGGAGCGGCACCGTGTCATATTGTATCAGGTCTGCGGGCGCTATCCAGCGGGCCTCCGTGCTCTCCCAGTCCAACGTCGGCGGCTTCTCTGTCGTAACGTCGAAGAGGAAGGGATGCACGACCCAGCGAAGGCCGCGGGCCCGGTCGTCGACGGGCAGGGGCTCGCCGGCCCTGACCAGCGTGACGTCGCCGGCCGAGAGCCCCGTCTCTTCCGTGATCTCGACGAGGGCCCGCGCCAGGGGGTCGTCGCCCTCCAGGTAGCCGCTCACGCCCGCCCAGCAGCCCTGATAGGTCCCCACACGGCCGCTGCGCCGCAGGATCAGGATCTCGTCCCCGCCTCCGGCGTCCCGGCGACGCAGGAAGCAGGTGACTACGCGCCGGGGTTCAGATGAGCCGGTCATCGTCCTCTATCCTGTCCTCGAAAGCTACATCATGGGACTCTGCCGCGCAAACGCTCCCCTTCGATGACGGCGCGGCGCGTGATAGTATGACGGGGCAGGCAGCGGGAGAAGCGGCGCGATGACAGAGCCCTATCAGGTGAGTGTCCGGGTCGACGCCCCGTTCCGCAAATGGGTGTCGGAGGAGCGGCTGCGGCGCATCGCGGGGCGCGTCCTCGCCGCCGAGAAGGCGCCGCCCGCTGAGGTCGGCCTCGTCATTACGGGCGACAGGGCCGTGCGGACGCTGAACCGCAGCTACCGCGGCGAGGACGCGCAGACGGACGTCCTCTCCTTCGCCCTCGCCGATAATCAGGACGACTTCGTCCTCCCGCCGGACGGCGTCGCGCGATTGGGGGAGGTGGTGGTGTCGTTTCCGGCGGCGCGGCGTCAGGCGCAGCGGGCGGGCC
>DAOUEO010000072.1:0-32178 GCA_034430455.1 Dehalococcoidia bacterium
ACCAAGATTGCCGCGGGTCCCATAAGGAGCAGTCGCACAACGCTTCTAGCGCGCATGGCTCACCTCCAGGCGGTGAGAATATATTTGTAGGCGGGGTTTCAGAGAAGAGCCACCAGTGCCCCCATCATACTATCCCTGACGCGCTTGTCAAGTACCCTCAAACGCTAGCTGGGAATACTCGGCGGGAAGATGTGGCAGAGGCCGTTCGGCCTGCCCTCACGCCTTGACGCCGCTGTGCAGCGCCACCGTGCCCAGCCCCATGAGCCGCCACTCCACGGACTCAAAGCCCGCCTCCCGCAGCAGCCCCGCCAGCTCGGCGGCGCTGGGGAACGTGCGCAGCGACTGGGGTAGATAATCGTACGCCTGCCGGTTCCCCGACATCCAGCCGCCGACGAGAGGCACCACGCGGTTGAACCACAGCTGGGAGAGGGGGCGAAAAAGGGATCGAGCGGGCTGCGTCAGCTCCAGGAGGCTGACTCGCCCGCCCGCGCCCAGGACGCGGCGGAACTCGACGAAGGACGTTGGCAGACTCGACAGATGACGTAGGAAGAACGCGTTGACCAGGCAGTCGGCGGCGCCGTCCCGCAGGGGCAGCGCCGTGGCGTCGCCGAGGACGAATGAGATGCGTCCCTGTAGGCCCCGGCGCCTCACCTTCGCCTGTGCCAGCCGCAGCATCTCCGGCGACAGGTCGAATCCCAGGACATGGCTCTCCTGACCGGTGCGGCGGGCGATCGCCAGCGCCAGGTCGCCCGTGCCCGTGCCCAGGTCCAGCACCAGTTTCGGCTCGTGGCGGGCTGCCTCCCGCGCCACCCGCCTGCGCCAGCCTCCCATCTGCCCGAGGCTGATAATCCGATTTATCAGGTCGTAGCGGAAGGCGATGCTGTCGAAGAGGGCGCGCACGAACCGCGCCCTGCTGGAGGGCTCACGCAACTGCCTCTGCCTCCGCCGGGTCCTCCCTATCGGTGCCGCTCACATGGCTTCTCGCGCGGCCAGGAAGGCCCGCTTCTCCTGCTCGACGCCGCGGCTGATGAAGGCGACCATCAGCGCGAAGAGGATGGCGAACCCGACTACGTACCCGATGCCTCCCAGGTCGGAGCCCTCCCATACGTAGCCGAGGGTGAGGAGGAGTCCGGTTGCGATATGGGTCACGATGGTGAGGGAGTTGGCCGGAGTCAGCTCCAGGGGCTGCGAGTGGTAGCGGAGGGCGCACTGGACAGCTCGCGCCGCCAACGGAAGTGTCAGCAACGATAGCAGCGTGGGGACGGGGAGAACGTCGGCCACTACCGCCGCAATGACCGCCACGTAGGGGACTGCCATTAGCAGGGCGTAGACGACGGCAGCTCGTTGCCTGCCCAGGCGCACCACCCACGTCTTCTTGCCGACCGCGCGGTCAGCCGCGAAGTCGGGGAACTCGTTGATGTACAGCACGGCGGCGATGAGGGCGGCCACCGGTATCGAGGCGATGGCCGGCGTCCAGTCCACCCGCCCCGTCTGGACGTAGTAGGAGCCGAGGGTCATCAGCGTACCGAAGTTGAGCCCTACCACGAGCTCGCCTATCCCCCGGCTTACCCAACTGAAGGGACGGCCGACGTAGAAGACGCCCGAGAGAAGGCCGATCGCACCGAACGCCAGGACGAGGGGGCCCACCGCCCAGGCCAGCACGGCGCCGATGCCGGCGGACAGTGCGCAGAGCAGGATCGCCCCCGTCAGCATCTCCAGCGGGGTCAGCAGCCCCATCTGGATTATACGGCTGCCGCCGCTAAACGGGCGCACGAAGTCCGTGTTGATCATGTCGTCGCCGCTTAGGTGGTCGAAGTAGTCGTTGAAGACGTTGACCCCCGAGTGGAGGAAGGCTCCCGCCGCCAGGGCAAGGAAGAAGAGGCCCCAGTTGAGGGAATCGCGGGTCGCCCAGGCGACGGCGCCGCCGAGGATGACGGGGGCCACGGTCGCCGTGAGGAAGGGCGCTCTCACCGCCAGCAACCAGACCAGGGCCTTTCGCTTCAGCAGGGACCAGTCGCTGGCAACGAGCCGGTTCTCGGGGAACTCCAGCACCGTCGGGGGGATGCCCTCCGCCGTCTCCCCCAGGGCTCGCACCTCGATGCGCTGGGGGACGACGCGGACGTACACCGTCGCGTCCTGCCCTCCGCTGACCGGCGCCCGCTTGCTCAGCAGCTCATGCGCCTTTTGCCTCTCGCCCGCGTCCTGCACCGGGAATCCCTTGCCGGTGATCTCGACTTCCCTTTGCTCACCGCCATGTGATCCCTCAGTGATGGCAAGAAGCGAGACGGCGGGGTTATGGGCGAGCAGCAGCGCCCTGGGGTCGCCCCGCTCCAGGTGAAGGTAGACAGTGAAGTCCTGCCCGAACGCGAAAGGCATCAACTGGCTGCGGATGCCGTCGCCGACGGCGCTGGCGACGGCGATGCCGTGGACGTCATTCAGGGCGACTTCGATCTCTCGGCGCGCGCCTTCAGTGGGGGCTTGTTCATCCATGTCAGCGACTCCTTACTCTGTGTTGCCCCTAATTCTACCCTCAGTCCGGCTCACGTTCCAGACGATCACAAAGGAAACGAAGGGATTGAGGGGTGGGCGCATCCGTGCCATAATCGGCGCACGTGTTCGAGGGGCTGGGGCAGACGATGTCGCGCAAAGCCTTGTTTTGGACCATCTGGGCTCTTGGTGCGCTGGCGTTCGTGGTCATGGCGGGGCTGGCGGCCGCGACCTCCTATTTCCCCGCCGACCTGCGGCTGGCCCACTGGGTGCAGGACTGGAACGGCTTTGGGCCCGTCGCGGCCTTTGCGAACGTGGCGGGGGATTTTCCAGTAGTCGGAATTGCGACGCTGGCAGCCGTGGGGGCGGTTGCCCTAACCGGCCGCCGCTGGGAGGCCGTCCTCATAGTCCTCACGCTCGTGCCGAGGGTCTTGCGGGACATCGTGGCGGAGGTGGTCTCCCGGCCGCGTCCCGCGGGGGACCTCGTGCGCGTTACGGACGAAGCGTCGGGACACAGCTTTCCCAGCGGTCATGTTGTTGGGGCGGTGGTCTTCTTCGGGCTTCTATTCGTGCTGGCGGGAGTCGTGATCCCGCATCGCGGCCTGCGATTCCTGTTCCGCCTGTTCTGCGCGTTCATGATTGTGGCCGCGGGCCCGGCGCGGGTGTACGTGGGTGTTCACTGGCCCAGCGACGTGCTGGGGGGGTATCTGTTTGGGGCCTTGGCGCTGGCCCTCCTTGTCCTCGCCCACGCAAGCCGAGGGTCGCCGGGCACCAAGGCGGTGGCGAATGATTGGTAGTTCAGGTTGTCGGAGCACCAGCCTTGTGCTAGACTAACGCCACCCTTGGCGGGGCTGGCGGGGTTGTTTCGAAGGGGGTACGGGTAGTTGGCCCGTCGGAGAAGGCGCCAGCAGTCGTCCTTTGGGATGCCTCTATTGCCGCGTCGGCGCGGCATCGTTTTCCCCAATACCGCGAATCCCATCCTAGTGGGCCGGCGCATTTCCGCGGCGGTGACAAAGGTGTCGCCAGCCCCACGTCGACTCATCCGAGAATATATAGGAGAGGCAAACGCAGGCAATCGTGAGAGAGGCCGAGCGTATCTGTCGCAACGCGGGTCCTTTGGCCGAGGGGAACGGCCTTGACTAGGTCGCCTGTGAGCCGTAAGGTGGCCCTAATCGGGAAGATGACGCTCAGGGATCGCGTGTTCCCCGTGGGTGGTCTGAAGGAGAGGATGCCGCTCCATCCGGCGTCTTGGTGTTCTGAGGGCTGGCGATGAACTGGTTGGACGTGTTGGTGGTCGCCACTATCGCCTGGTTCACGTTCTCCGCGTTCTGGGCGGGGGTAATCCGCGAGGTAGTGACGATCATCGGCGTTGCCTTGGGGATTGTCCTCGCCGGCCTCTTCTACCAAGACCTGGCCGATGACGTGAAGCTGGTGGTAGACGCAGACAACGCTTCGCACATAATCGCCTTTCTGCTCATATTCGGCGCCTGCGCTCTCGCCGGCCAGCTGGCGGCGATGGTGCTCAAGCAGACAGCCGCCCTCCTGATGCTTGGGACATTTGATCACCTGTTTGGAGCGGTCTTCGGCTTGGTCAAGGGCGTCGTCGTCGTGGAGATCCTCATGATTGTCTTCGTCACGTTCCCCGCCCTCGGACTGAGGGAGACCATCGACGAGTCCATGTTCGGGCCGCTATTGCTGAACGGGATCCCATTCCTCTTGAAGGTCTTGCCGTCCGAGTTTGACAGCGCCGTGGAAGCCCTCTAGCCGGTCTCCCCGCCAAACAGTCGGCCGCTAATCGTTGCCCGCCGACAGGCCGTTTGCTATCATGGCCTTGAAGAAGCCTTTTGGATTGCCCATCGATGGTGAGTTCCGCTGTCCTGGTCCTAAATCAAAACTACGAGCCCCTGAACGTCTGCAACGCCAGGCGCGCCTTCGTGCTTGTCGATCGGGGCAAGGCGGAGGTCCTCGAGCATAACAGCGGCTATCTCCGCAGCCCAAGCTACAGCTTCCTGCTGCCGTCGGTCATCCGCCTGGTCTATCTGATAAGGAGGCCGCGGCCGCAGATGCGTCTGACACGCAAGGAGATATTCAGCCGCGACCACTACACCTGCCAGTACTGCGGCAAGCGCACTCATGACCTGACACTCGACCATGTGGTGCCTCGCAACAAGGGCGGGCAGCATGTCTGGGAGAACCTGGTCTCCGCCTGCAAGCCCTGCAATCACCGCAAGGCGAGCAAGATGCTCCAGGAGGCCCGCATGCGCCTCCTCCGCGAGCCGGCGCGGCCGCCCGCCACCGCCTTCTATCTGTTCTATGACTACTTAGAACGCGAAGTGGAGTGGCGGAAGTTCATCCCCGGCTGGGAGGTGCCGAACGGCTACGCCTAGGGTTCGGCGGCCCAGAGGAGAATAGGAAGGCCCTCGCGGGCCTTTTCTCGTTGCCTGCCACGCGCCTACCTCTGGCAGTGGCGACAGAAGCTGGTGATCCGCCGGCCGGCCGTGATCTCGGTGACGCGGCTGCCGCAGTTGGGACAAGGCTCTCCGCCGCGACGGTGCACCCTCAGGAAGTCCCGCGCCTCCTCCAGGGGAAGACTATCTTTCATCCGCTCGGCGACTGTGGGGATCGCCCACCGGAAGACGGAGCTAATGGACTGATAGAGCCGCCCCACCTCTTCCGCGGAGAGGGTGGAGCGCCTCCGGTAGGGATAGATGCCGGCGGCGAAGAGTATCTCGTCGGCGTAGGCGTTGCCGATGCCGGCCACAAACCGGTGGTTGACGAGGATGCCCTTGATCTGACCGTTGTGGCGCCGCAACCTCTGGGCGAAGACCTCCGCCGTCAGCTCCGGCGATAGGGCGTCCGGCCCCATCTCAGCGAACTGGGGTATCTGCTCAAGGGAGTCCTCTCTGACCAGGTAGACCTTCCCCATCAGCCGCTCATCGACGTAGCGGAGCTCCCACCCGTTGGCCAGCGTCAGCGCCATGCAGGTCTTGGCGCGTCGTCTCTCTTGCGGCAGGCAGTACTGGAAGCGGCCCGTGAGCATGGGGTTGACCACCAGGCGATGGCCGCTGTCGAGGTGAGACAGGATGAACTTCCCCTGCCGCAGCGTCTCGCCGAAGGTATTGCCCTCCAGGATCGCCTGAAAATCCGCCTTGGGGATGCGGAAGACGACGGGTATCAGCGCCTGCGCCTGCTCGATGCGGACGCCCGGCAGACGCTCGTTGAGAAAGCCGCGGATCGCCTCCAGGTCTGGCAGTTCGGGCATCCGTGTTCCCTGCCTGTTGAGACTAGTCCGCCGGTGGAGAGGATTGCGCTGCCTCGAAACGGGGATAGGAGCCGAAGACCTTGAAGAAGTACGCCTGGGCCTCCACATTCTGTAGCGCCTCCGCCACCGCCGGCTCGCTGCGGTGTCCCTCCAGGTCTACCAGGAAGACGTACTTGCCCAACTCCTGCTTCGTCGGGCGGGACTCGATCTTGGCGAGGTTGATCTGGCGCTGTGAGAACTCGTTCAGGACGTCCACCAGGCTTCCCGGCCGGTCCTGGGCTACAGAGAAGGCGAAGGACGTCTTGTCACGGCCCGTCGGGGGACTGTCGCTGGCTGCCAAGACCACAAAGCGGGTCTCATTGTTGCGGTTGTCCTGGATGGCCTGAGCGAGCACCGCTGTGCCGTAGAGCTCGCTCGCACGCAGGGTGGCTATCGCAGCACTCCCCTCGTGCTCCATCATCTGCTCCACGGCTGCGGTGGTGGATAGCGACGCCTCCAGCCGCGCCTTGGGGAAGCAGCGCTCCAAGAAGCGACGGCATTGGCCCAGCGCCTGGGGGTGAGAGAAGATCGTCTCAACTTGGCCTGCGATCGTCCCTGGTTTGGCGAGGAGGCAGTGCTCGATGGGAAGAACCAGTTCCCGCCGGATCGCCAGGCGAGACTCGTGGATCAGGACATCCAGGGTATCGGTGACCGAGCCTTCGAGGCTGTTTTCGATGGCCACCACTCCCTCGTCCGCCATCCCCGAATCGACGGCGGCTGCCACGGCAGCCACGGTAAGGAAGGGCATGAGCTGCGCTTGCGGGTCATGAAGCAGCGCCGCCTGTTCGCTGAAGGTGCCCGGAGGGCCGAGATACGCCACGCGGTTGGCCATCGGATCTGCCTCTAGGGCTGCGGGGGAGCGGGTGTCCCGATCAGGGCGGAGCGGAGACCCTCTTCGTTCTCGAGCATCGTCACAGCGACGACCTCATCGCCGGCCTGAATGATCGTGTCGCCGGTGGGAAGCCGGGCCTGCCCGTCGGAACCCACGATGAGGGTTATCAGCGACTGCTGGGGCAGCAGGACCCCCTTGATCGGTCTTCCGACGACCTGAGCCTCCGGAGGTATCTTGATCTCCACGATCTCCAAGCCGCCCTTGAGAGCCATCAGGGGAATGAGGGGATGCGAGGGGAGCTCCTGCTCGATATGAGCGAGGATAACGGAAGTGGAGCTGATGGTGGCATCGATCCCCAGCTTCTTGAAGATGCTCTCGTTCTTGGGGTTGTTGATCCGGGCCACCGTGTGGGGAACATCGAACTTGTGCTTCGCCACCTGACACGCGACCAGGTTATCCTCGTCATCGCCGGTGAGCGCGATCACCATGTCGGCCCTTGCCATGCCGGCGCGCTCCAGGGTGGCCGCCTCACAGCCGTCACCCAGCATCACGACCTCGCCCAGGTCATCGGCGATCTGGGCGCACTTCTCGGCGTCCTGCTCGATGATCAGCACCTCATGCTGATCATCGAGGAGCTCCTTTGCCAGGTAGTATCCTATTTTCCCGCCGCCGACGATGATGTAATACACGCTAACCCCCGCTTGGCGTTGTGTCGTCTGCCTCCAAGGCCTCTTTCAGGAAGCGGGCGACCACGCGCGTGGGGCTCACGGTCCGCAGGCCAAGGGAGCGATACATCTCTTCCCTAATCGGGTCATGGACAAGGGTGATCACCCGGGGCACATTGAAGAGGTGCCTAGCCATCTGGGCGGCCATAACGTTGCGGTTGTCCCCGCGGGTGGTGGAGACGAAGGCATCGGCATGCTCAATGCCAGCCCGCCTGAGGACATCCTCGTCGATACCGTTTCCCACGATCTTGGTGCCGCGGAAGTCGTCGGGGAGGAAGCCGAAGGCCGCGGCGTCCACATCGAGGACAGTAACGTCATGTCCCTCCCGGTCCATGAGCGCCGCCAGCTCTGACCCCCTGCGGCCGGAACCCATGATGATTATCTTCATCCTATTCTCTTCCCGTATGACGCCAGAGCCAGACGTGGCAGGGAGCATTCTTGAGGGCGTATTGGGGGAGCCTCCCCAATTGATAGCCCCCGAATGGGCTCTCATTCCCAACGCCGATGAGGATGAGGTCCGCCTTGCGCTCGGTCGCTTCGTCCACTACCGCGTGGCCGGCCTCCCGGGCCTGGAGGAGCTCTCCCGCCACCTCGAAGTCCGTGTCGCGGGCCACCTTCTCGGCCTGGGACAGTATCTCCTCGCCGCGTTCCGCCTCGGGCGTCAGATCGGCGTCAAGGGGGAGGGAGCGCTTCACCTCAATCACGTGCACTACGTAGACCTTTCCTTTGTTGCGCTTGGCGATGTTGCAGGCCAGGGCCACGGCTTCCAGACTTGCCTGCGAGCCATCGGTCGGGACCACAATCGTTTTCATCTGGACGGTCGGGTCGATTCGCGCCAATGCGTAGCCACCTCAAGGGCACAGACTAACCTGCCGAAGGCTCATCGCCACAACCTATAGATTATAGGTTGCTGCTCAGAGAAGCCGCAACAGGCGAACCTCCGCTCGGTGAGACGGGCAGCGCAGGCCCCGCCGATACTCAGACCCGCCATGAGCAAGCAGGGTCTGGCAAGGCTGTGGGGGACATGGGTTTCACCCCGCCTGACCTATGTAGAGTCTGATGATGCCGTTCAGTATCAGCAGGACCCCGAAGACTATTCCCAGCGTGGGTGGGCCGGGTTGGAGGAGGGCGAACCCGAGCACCAGAACCCCCAACAGCAATGAGAATATCGCCAGAAACCAGCGTACCCTTCTCATACATCAAAAAGAGAACCTCGTGCCCCAAGGTTCCCAACCTGCACCTCGGCTCGACCGGCGAGACCGTCTCGGCTTTGAGAATCGTAAGGCTTAGGGGGGTGGGCTGTCAATTCCCGGCGCACTCGGCGTGTACACCTGACTGAAGGGGTGGTCGTGGACAGGGCGTTGGGACATCGGCGCGAGCGCTGCTGAAGGGGCGAGCGCCTTGCGTGCCCCCTGGGGCGGTAGTAGAATCTAGACGATACGATTATGTTCGCCGAGGAGACTCAGTAGGTACGATGGTTGAGGAGAAGGGCACCTGGGTGGTGAAGAAGGGCCTGGCCCAAATGCTCAAGGGCGGCGTGATCATGGATGTCGTGACGCCGGAGCAGGCCAAGATCGCGGAGGCGGCGGGGGCCTGCGCGGTGATGGCCCTGGAGAGAGTGCCCGCCGACATACGGGCGGCCGGTGGTGTGGCGCGTATGGCGGACCCCGATGTCATCCTCCGCATCATGGACGCGGTGACGATCCCCGTCATGGCCAAGTGCCGGATAGGGCACTTCGTCGAGGCGCAGGTGCTGGAGGCCCTGGGCGTCGACTACATCGACGAATCAGAGGTGCTGACACCAGCCGATGAGGTGCACCACGCAAACAAGCATGAGTTCAGAGTCCCCTTTGTCTGTGGCTGTCGGGACCTGGGAGAGGCCTTGCGCCGGATCGGCGAGGGGGCGGCTATGATCCGGACGAAGGGGGAGGCCGGGACGGGTAACGTGGTGGAGGCGGTGCGGCATATGCGGGCGGTGATGGACGGGATCCGCCGCATCAAAGGCTTGCCGGCGGATGAGCTGATGGCCGAGGCCAAGGCCCTCGGGGCCCCTTACGAGCTGGTGAAGGAGATGAAAGAGACCGGTATCTTGCCGGTGGTCAACTTCGCGGCGGGCGGCATCGCCACGCCGGCGGACGCTGCCCTGATGATGCTCCTGGGCGCCGATGGGGTGTTCGTCGGTTCGGGCATCTTCAAGTCGGAGGACCCTGAGCGTCGCGCCCGCGCCATCGTCAAGGCCGTTACCCACTATAACGACCCCAAGATCATCGCTGAGGTATCCAAGGGCCTTCGCGGAGCGATGCCTGGCCTGGACATGAAGGATATCCCCGAAGAGGCGCTTCTGGCCCCCCGAGGCTGGTAAGTAGGCAAATGACCAGGATCGGCGTGCTTGCCCTGCAAGGGGCGTTTGCTGAACATGTTAGAGTATTCTCCCGGCTCGGCGCTCAGGCTATCGAGGTCCGTCTCCCAGAGCACCTGACAGGCCTGGACAGCCTCGTCGTCCCCGGCGGCGAGAGCACGACTATCAGTCAGCTCATGGCCGAGTATGGGCTTCTCTCTCCGCTGCAACGGATGGCAGGCGAGGGCCTACCGATCTGGGGCACCTGCGCCGGCCTCATAATGCTGGCCAAGAGGGGAGCCGACCTCGCCTTCCCGACGCTGGCGGTAATGGACATCACCGTCAGGCGGAACGCCTTTGGGCGCCAGGTGGAAAGCTTTGAGGCGGAGCTGGATGTCCCTGCCCTTGGGCCCGCACCGTTCCCGGCTGTATTCATCCGCGCCCCCGTCATTGCTGAGACAGGGCCTCGGGTGCAGGTCTTGGCGTGTCACAACGGGGGAGTGGTAGTGGCAGCTCAGGAGGGGAATTTGCTCGCCACCGCCTTCCATCCCGAGCTCACCGACGATCTGCGGTTTCATCGCCATTTCTTGGAGATCGCAGCCGCTGCCAAGGCGGCGGTAGGAAGCCATACCTAGCTTTGGTCGCGTCATGACAGTCGTCCGAACCGTGCGTCCCACCGATCTGGTAGCCCTGGTCTCCTTCGACGGCCGGGTCTACCCCAACGAGGCCAAGACCCGCGAGCGAATCGGCAAGACGGAGTCAGCCCCCCATCCGCTGGAGAGCGCTCTTGAGCAGTGGTTCTCCTTCGCCACCGGGCGCCATACCTGGATAAGTGTCAAAGGGGCCACGCTGCGGGGGCTGGTCTCGGCGCGCCGTCGCGGCTCCCGCGCGGTCTGGGAAGTGGACTGCCTGATCAACGCCGCGGAGGACGATGATGCGGTCTGTCTAGGCCTCCTCGATCAAGCCGTCGCCGAAGCGGCGCGCAGCGGCGTGGAGAAGGTGTTCTTGCGGTTGGCCAGCGACAGCGGTGTCCTGCCGTTCGCGCGCAAGGCGGGCTTCCGGAGCGTGTTTACGGAGGAGCTCTTTTCCTGCGCGGCGCCCAAGGTGGGAGTGCGGAGCGTTGACCAAGAGCTTCCTCTGCGCAAGAGGGTTCGCGCGGACGATCACTCTCTCTTTCAGCTTTACAATGCGGTGGTGCCCGAGGCCGTTCGCCGTGCGGAGGCCGTCACTCTCGGTGAGTGGCGGGCTGTCCAGGAGCGCAACTGGCTTTCGAGCCGCGTATCTCAGCAGGTGCTGGAGCGCGACGGTCGCATAACCGCGTGGCTCCGCTCAGCGGCTCACGCCGGCGTCGGCCGCTTCGATCTGATGATCCACCCGGAGGAGCGGGCAAGGCAGGACGCGTTGCTTGATGCGGCCCTGAGACGGTTGGCCAGGAGCAGCCCGGTTCTCACGCTCGTGCCGAGCCACGCCGAGGGGCTGGCACGCACCCTCCTGCGTCGCGGCTTTGAGCGGGGAGGGGAGTACAGCGTGCTGGTGAAGCGCACGACCCTGGCGGTGAAGACAGCCCAATTGGCGCCTGCCATTTGAGGGTGGGGATGGCGGCCATCTTGGAGGTTGTGGTGAAGAAACAAGTAACTGATGACTTGGATGAGTTCATGGAGGCGTTGCCTTCCCGCATCTGCGGCCCGTTGAGGCAGCAGAAGGACAACCATGATCTCTTGGAGATAGTGCTCGATCTGGGGCGCCTGCCGGAGGCCCGCTATCCGGATCGGGAGGTGATACTCAGCGACGTCGAGGTCACGGGCGAGGACATCGACTACGTCGTGGCCCGCGTCAGCGAGTTTGGGGGCGACAACCGGGCAGGGATCGAGCGGACGTTGCACCGCATATCCGCCATCCGCAACCGCCGCGGTCGGGCCGTGGGGCTTACCTGCCGCGTGGGGCGAGCTGTCTTCGGCACCATCCGCGTCATCGAGGACATTGTGCGGTCGGGCAAGAGTGTCCTTCTCCTGGGCAGGCCCGGCGTGGGCAAGACCACCATGCTGAGGGAGGTCGCGCGCGTCCTAGCCGATGACACGAACAAGCGGGTAGTGATCGTCGACACCTCCAACGAGATAGCAGGCGACGGCGACATACCGCACCCCGCGATCGGCAGCGCCCGCCGCATGCAGGTGAGCACCCCGAACATGCAGCACGCGGTGATGATCGAGGCGGTGGAGAACCACATGCCGGAGGTCATAGTCATCGACGAGATCGGCACGGAGCTGGAGGCCGCCGCCGCCCGTACCATCGCGGAACGGGGGGTGCAGTTGGTCGCCACCGCCCACGGGAACACCCTGGAAAACCTGATGATGAACCCCACCCTCTCTGACCTGATCGGCGGGATCCAGTCGGTGACCTTGGGCGATGAGGAGGCGCGCCGGCGGCGCACCCAGAAGTCGATCCTGGAGAGGAAGGCCCCCCCGACGTTCAACATCGTGGTGGAGATCCAGACGTATGACCGGGTAGCCGTCCACCAGAACGTGGCCGAGACCGTCGACGCCATCCTGCGGGGCTACCAGGTAGCGGCGGAGGTCCGCGAGCTGGACGAGAGAGGGGAGGTGCGCCGGCTCAGCCAGGTCGACCTGGCGCAGGAGCAGTCTGCCCTGGAGACGCTCGTGCCTCCGGTCAGCGAGGTGCGACGCGGCCCGGCGGGTCTCACCCGGAGCATCTATCCCTTCGGCATCTCCCGCAAGCGTTTGGAGCAGGCCATCCGTCAGACGGGCTCTCCCGCCGCCGTCAGCGAGCACCTGAGCGACGCCGACGTTGTGCTGACCTTGCGGACATTCTATCGACGGAAGCCCCAGGCCCTTCGCGAGGCGGAGGCGCGCGGCCTTCCCATCTATGTGCTCAAGAACAACACCATATCGCAGATGGAGCAGAGCCTGATCGCCATGCAGGGCGACCGGGAGAGATTCGACCCGGTTGCGGCTGCATTGCAGGAGGCTGAGAAGGCGATATCAGAGGTCATGGCCAGCGACCGGCAGGTGGAGCTTTCCCCTCAGAATTCATACATCCGGCGCCTTCAGCACCAGCTAGCTCAGAAGTACAGCCTCCTATCGCGGAGCCGGGGACGTGAGCCCCTGCGACGGGTGCGCATCTACCGCGAGGGCGGGGCCGGAGATGGCAGTGACGACTTCCCATAGGGAGAGGTTCGGCATCTTCATCACCCTTGAAGGGGGTGAGGGAGCGGGGAAGACCACACAGGCGCAACTGCTCCGCGAGCGGCTGGAACACCTGGGGCACACAGTCGTGGTCACCCGCGAGCCGGGCGGGACGGACCTCAGCGAGAAGCTGCGCGACATCATCTTTCGTCCCGGTCTGGAGCCGGAAACGGAACTGTTGCTGATCCTGGCCGCCCGTGCTCATTTGGTGGCTGAGGTGATCTGGCCGGCCCTGGAGCGCGGCGGCACGGTCATCTGCGACCGCTACAGCGACTCCACGCTGGCCTATCAGGGATACGGACGCGGGCTGAACCTGGACTCAGTGGCAGCGGCGAACGAATTGGCCACGCGCGGCTTGCGCCCGGACCTGGCTGTCCTCCTGGAGCTGCCCGTGGATGTGGGTTTGGCGCGCAAGACGGCGGACGCGGAGTGGGACAGCATTGGCCAGGAAAGCCGCGAGTTCCACGAGCGCGTCCACGCCGGCTTTCGGGAGCTGGTCGCCAGAGAGCCGGGGCGCTGGCTGGTGTTAGACGCCACCCTCCCCGCGGAGGTGATCGCTGAACGGATCTGGGAGCGGGTGGCGCCTCTCGTCCGCCCGCTCGCTGCTAGCTAGTCCCCCCTGCCTGCATGGACACTAAAGAGACTGCTGTTGTCACCGAGGGGGTCGCCAAGAGCTTCGGCCCCGTTCAGGCAGTGAGAGGCGTCACCGTCCACGTCGGCGCCGGTCTCACCTACGGCCTCTTGGGTCCCGGCGGCTGCGGAAAGACCACCCTGATTCGCCTCATCCTCGGTACCCTCCAGCCGTCTCGGGGCAGTGTCAGCATATGGGGGCAGCCGATGCCCTCCCGCGCCGTGCTGAGCGAGACCGGCTACATGCCCCAAGATACCGGCCTCTACATGGAGCTTTCGGCGCGCGAGAACGTGGCCTTCTTCGCCCGTCTGTACGGCTGTCGGGAGCGAGAAGACGTCGAGAGCGTGCTGGAGCTGATGGAGCTCGCTGACCGCGCCGATGGCCCTGTGAACACGCTGAGCGGGGGGATGCAGCGGCGCGTGTCGCTGGCCTGCGCCCTCGTGCACCGGCCTCGCCTGCTCCTCCTGGATGAGCCCACCGTGGGTGTCGATCCCCGGTTGCGGGCGGCGTTCTGGAACCACTTTCACGCCCTGAACGAGGCGGGCACGACGATCATCGTCTCCAGCCACGTGATGGATGAGGCTGCTCGCTGTCACCGGCTGATGCTCATGCGGGACGGGCTTCTCCTCAGCGAAGGCACCCCGGACGAGCTCCAGCGGGCCGTGGGCGCCGGCTCTCTGGAGGAGGCGTTTCTTATCTACGCGGAGGCTCGTGGTGGACAAGGGTAGGACGTGGGCCATCGCCCTGCGCATCGTACGCCAGTTCCGGCGCGACCCGCGCACGCTTGCCCTCATCATAGTCGTGCCGGCGCTTGTGCTGTCCCTGGTGGGCTATCTGCTCCGGAGCACCGAGAACAGCGTCTCCCTGGCCGCCGTTGACGAGACGTCCGCGCCGGGGTCGGTGATTAGCCTCCTGGAGCGCGCTCTCGGTCAGGCAGGCTGGAGCCTGCGGGTCGTGTCCACGGAGGAGGAGGCGCTGGCTGCCGTGAAGGCCGGCGACATGGACGGTGTGGTCATCCTCAGGGCGGCAGACTCAGAGGGAACGGCGCCGCCCAGAGTGGAGCTCGTGCTCGAAGGCTCCAATCCCCAGAAGAGCCAGGCCGTCAGCCGTCTGGTGTCGCAGGTCGTCATGTTCGCCGGCCTTCTATCTCTGACGCAGCCCCCGGAAGCGCCGCCGGCAGGGGAGGGCGCTACCCCACAGGTGGAGACCGTCTACGTGCACGGAGGGCCCCAGTTCGACACGGTAGACTACCAGGCGCCGCCGCTCATCGGCTTCTTCGCGTTCTTCTTCGTCTTCCTGCTGACGGCGGTGAGCTTTCTGCGCGAGAGGACAGGGGGGACGCTGGAACGGCTGATGGTGACGCCGGCGCGGCGGGCCGAGTTGGTCCTCGGCTACATGCTGGGGTTCGGCGTCCTTGCCGTGCTGCAGGCCGTGATCATCCTGCTGGTCGCGCTGGTGGTCCTCGACATCAACTATGTGGGGAACCTGGGGCTCGTGTTCCTGCTCGTGATCACCCTGACGGTCGCCGCCGTGAATCTCGGCATCTTCCTCTCCACCTTCGCCCGCAACGAGCTGCAGGCGATCCAGTTCATCCCCTTGGTCATCGTTCCTCAGGGGCTTCTGAGCGGGGTTGTCTGGTCGATTGAGAGCATGCCGCGCTGGCTGCAAGGCGTCGCGCACGCGATGCCCCTCACCTACTCGAACGAGGCGCTCAGGGGCGTGATGCTGGAGGCGCAGGGGCTGGGCAGCGGCGAGCTTCTGCGCAACTTCGGCGTCCTTCTGGTGTTCGCCACCTTCTTCGTCTTGCTGAGCAGCCTCACCCTCCGGCGGCGAATGGACTAGCCGAAGGCTGCTGGGAGGAGTCGGCGAGGCGGAGGGCGCAGCAGTTGACAACGGGCGCAAAGAAAGTAAGATTCCTTTCGCTCTTGCCTTGAGACAGCCTACGGCAGAGGAGGCGCTATGGACTTGGGACTCGCGGGGAAGGTGGCCCTTGTGGGCGGAGCCAGTCGCGGCATAGGCAAGGCCGTCGCTCTGGGCCTGGCGAAGGAGGGATGTCGCGTGTCGATCTGCGCCCGCGGTGAGGGACAGCTCAGGGAGACGGCGCGGGAGATAGAGGCGGCCACTGGCGTCGAGGTGCTGGCGGTGCCCTGCGACATGGCCCGCGGTGATGACATCCACCGTTTCGTGGCGCAGACGGCGGAGCGATTCGGACGCCTGGACATAGTCGTCAACAACGCCGGCGGCCCTCCCCCCGGCGGGTTTGAGAAGCACTCGGATGAGGTCTGGCAGGCGGCGCTGGACCAGAACTTCCTGAGCGTGGTGCGCACCGTCCGCGAGGCCCTGCCCCATCTGCGGCGGCAGGGTGGGGGGCGCATCATCAACATCACCTCTTACGCTGTCAAGCAGCCGCTGGACGGTCTCATTCTCTCCAATTCGGCGCGTTTGGGTGTGGTCGGCCTGGCCAAGACCCTCTCGAAGGAGTTGGGGCCGGACAACATCCTTGTGAACAACGTCTGTCCCGGCCCTACTCTCACCGATCGCATGCAGTCTCTGATGCGGTCGTGGGCAGAAGAGCGGCGCCAAAGCTATGAGGAGGTAGTCCGCGACGAGAGCAAACGGATCCCTCTTGGGCACTTGGGAGACCCGGAGGACGTCGCCGCATTGGTCGTCTTCCTGGCCTCGGAGCCGGCTCGCCAGATCACGGGCACGACAATCCAAGTGGACGGCGGCGCAACGGCGGCAGTCTTCTGATCAATTTATCACAAACCGTTGACATCCCGATGTGGTGGGGGATATACTGGAGCCAGGGTTCACGATTGTCTGAGCTGGTGTGTCGTAAAAACCCATGCCGAACCCGCTTAAGGGAACGGGGGATCCATAGTTCCACAGGGGTGAATCTCACGCTAGTGAGTAGGGTGCCTTTCAACCCGAACCCGACAGCTAACCCCGGAGGCAGCGGAAGGACCTAGCCAGCAGGAGATGGTACCCATTTCTGCGCCGAAGGAGAGATGAATGGAGACGACGCTGCCGCGAGTATGTCCACGCTGTCGGGGGTCGATGATAGCCGAGAGAGACTGGTACGGTGCCTATAGCAGTTGCCTCTCCTGTGGGTACGTTCACGAAGCCGTTTCGCCCCCCGCCATAGAGTTGCTGGAGGAGGACGAGAACGGACGGGTGCGGCAGAGGCGGCGCCAACCCTCCCACGGTAAGCTGCGCCTGTAGAGTCCATCCCCTAGTCGAGAGTAAAGAGCGTCCCCAGCAGTGGGGGCGCTCTTGTTATCCGGGGGACGGCGCCCTCGATCTCTTCAGACCCGGCGCCGACCGGGACGTGGGGGGCCGGAGTCTGATAACAGCAGATACTACTTGACAGGCAGGGCTATAATTAGCCTGGCACGCGGCCTCAAGGGGTGTCGGTGGTAGGGGAGGTGCAGCTCTTGGCGCTGGCGGGATCGTATGATGTTCTGGTTGTCGTGGTTTGCGCAGTTTCCCCCGGGAACAACATCCCCTGTGGCATTCTCAGTGGGAGTCGGCTGGTGTTGCCCGGCTTCCCGTGGTCTTCTTTACGGGCTTGATTCGTCCTTGGGCCGTTCTTGGTGGGCGAGGGCCGGCGTCTAAGGTACTCTTGCCCGTGAGACGGCCCTCTTCGCTGTTGGGGGACTCCGTGAGCGAAGTCGGTGGCGTGCTTCCTGGCCTTTGTTCGAGAGAGCGTCGGAGGAGGTGATTTCCATGCCGCGGTCGAAAGAGAACAGCTCCCTGCTTGGGGATGCTGGGGAGGATGTGGTTGTCTTCGTCGGTCACGCTCGCTTGCCACAAGCCCTTTCTCCTGCAGGCATGTCCGGCGTCGTGCTGGTGGAGGTGGAGGTCGCTCTCAGCACCGGTATGGTGGTCGGCGTTACGGTCGGCGGCTTTGCGACGCGGGCGGAGGCCGTATTGTCCCGCATCATGGTGGGAAGGAGCCTCAAGGAAGGAGTGGACTGGGTGCTCCGGGAGCTTCAGCATCGGTATGTGGGGGCTCCCCAGAAGGCTGTTTGCACGGCTGTCGCCAACGCCTACGATGCCTACCAGCGCCATTTGCGGCAGGAAGACCCGCGACTGCCGCGGACGTCGAGCTGGGGTAGAGTAGTCTGATAGCCGTTGATCCCATCGAGAAAGCCTTTCCTCCCATCCTGCCAACCTCTTCATCCCCTACACGTCATCGCCGCCAGCGCGGGAAGACGCACTGCCTAGCGCCTTCTGAATCAATGCGGGCGGGGAGAGCTGGCCGAGTCTCATCTCCGTAGAACCCCTTCCGCCAGCCGTATCTCATCCCTAGGACAAATAGAGCTGGTCATTCCCCGCTTTCACCTAATGGGTCGCCCGATCGCCTTCGGAAATACGGGTCGCCAGCCGATGATCTAAGGGTTTTCCCTGATAGAGGGAGGGGTACTCATAAGGCTAGAATGCGGGCGCTGGTGCAGCCACACAGGAAAAGGGATGACTCCTGAAGGGCGAGCCGGCTGACAGGAGAGGAGACCGCAAGTGGTGCAGACGGCGACAAGAGAATGTCAGCATCATTGGGTGCTTAGCGAGCCCCGAGATGACGTGATAGATGCCGTCTGCAAGCGTTGCAGCGCCACCAGGCGGTATCCCGCGCGGCTGGAGATGTTCGACCGGTTCGATGACTATCGAGAGCTCGTGGCGAGCAGTCAACCCCTGCCGCGTTCGCTCTACGAGTCGGCCGGGGAGGACTCCTAGCCGCTATCCTTGTTCGGGGCTCGCTACTTGCCAATAATTGGTGCATGTGGTAGATTTGTGCGCCGTTGGCGTGGGAGTAGTCCAGTCTGACGGAAGGCAGCGAAAGCTGAGACGAGGAGTGCGGCATGGACAGCTCAACCGGAAAGGGACCCTTGGGGGGGAAAGCACACCCACGTCCTGAAGGAACGGCGTGGAGCCGGCCGAACGGCGGCCGGATACGAGTTCTCATAGTCGATGACCACGCCGTCCTGCGGCAGGCATTGCGGCTCCTCCTGGACGCCCATCAGGAGGTGGAGGTTGTCGGTGATGCCGGCAACGGGCGCGATGCCGTCGAAAGTGCGGAGAAGCTCATGCCCGATGTCGTACTCATGGACATGGTGATGCAGGGCCTGAACGGGCTGGAAGCAACCCGCCAGATCCGCAAGAGGTTGCCCAAGGCCAAGGTGCTCGTGCTCACCGGCTACATGGAAGATGATCAGATACTCGCTGCCCTCCGTGCGGGCGCCTCTGGGTACGTGGTGAAGAAGTCGGATGTCGCTGAGCTTCTGCTGGGGATTCAGGCAGTCCACCGGGGCAACACCTACTTCAGCTCGGCGATCTCTGATGCTGTTCCCGTTAGTGAACTCCTCTGGCAGGCCCAGAAGGGGGAGGGCAAAGCGGGATACGATCTCCTTACCAGCAGGGAACGCGAAGTCCTCCAGCTCATCGCTGAGGGCCACTCCAACCAGCGTATCGCGGAGGACCTGTTTATCAGCGTGAAGACGGTTGAGGCTCATAAGGCGCACATCATGAGCAAGCTCCATGCCCAGAACCGGACCGACCTCATCCGCTACGCCATTCGCAAGGGCATCGTCAACCTGGAGGCAGCCCCGGACTTGACGTCAGAAGGATCAAGAAGGGCTGTTTGAGGCAAAGGACAGGCGGTCACAGATGAGCGCATTCGGCGTCGAACCTCGGGACAGCGGCAGCAGCAGGTGGACCTCTGCGCCCCTCGGTATGGACGGAGTTAGTGTCGAGTTGCAGAGGGTCTTCCTGCGGCGGCTGCGACGCCTGCTTGAGCTGCGCCGGAACCACGAGGGGCAACTCAACTGCGACGGAATTCGCCTCCTTGACCGATCAATCTACGCGACCTACTGCGACTGCGTATCGGTAGGAGCCGCCGAAGCCGCTCAAGAGGTCGTACGCCGCTCCTCACTGCCGGTTCTGACCTCCGCGGACGATGTCGAGCCTTGATCTTCGGCCCTCGGAGTAGCCTGCCTCCATCTTCGCAAGACCTTCTCCACGAGTGTAAGCATCCTCTCTCCGCCTAGTGCTTCGCCGTCCGCGTTGGCGTCGCCTTGTCGGCTGCTCGCCTTGCCCGACCGTCGGGCTTCTTCTAGCTCCCCAGTTGCGTAGGTGGCAACCCCTCTGAGCTTCTTGTCCGCGCTTGCCGATAATCTTGATGCAAGGGCTAATGGAGACCCGCCGCCGGCTCACAGGAGGAGTTGGATAGGGGGTGGTGGGGACGGTCGCCGGCTTCAGCGGACTTGCGCAATACCGTAATAGAGCGTTGCAGGAGCATGAAATGCTCATACTAACTCGCAAGATGGATCAAGCAATCGTAATCCAGGGGAACATCTTGGTCAGAGTCCTAGGCATCGAGCGAGACCGAGTCAAACTGGGGATCGCCGCTGCTGAGGATATCGTCATTCTCAGGGAGGAGCTCACCCAAGGTGATCGCCCTGAGAACGGCCGAGGGGCTTCTAAAGGACACTCTGCCCCGCTACGTGCCTCATCACGCCGCGGCTAGGAGTTCTGATAGCGCTGCTGGAAGTGCATGCAGGGATTTGCGAAGGTTCAGGGGAGAGCTCTAGCGTGACACTACGGTCAGGGCTGGCCTCTTGCCACCGGCGACGCTGCCTATGCCTCTGCCCCGAATGAGCCTCAGTTTGGGGCGCGCCCTAGCCTGATCTTGCCCGCTGCTCGGGGCCACAGTCACCGGCATCCCGGAGAGTGCCGTCGACTGCTCGGCTGCCTCCCAGGCTGAGGCCACCTCCGACCAGAACCGGGCGTTGCCCTCATTCAGGTTCCTCTTGAGAGCCGACTCCACGAAGTGGCGGCACTGTTCCATTGTCGGGTCCGCCGGCGTGACCGGCGGCGTTATCGTGCTCTCTCCCGGCCAGTCCGACAGGGGGACGGGCGGGTCAGCACGGAGGAGGCTGTTGGTGATCGCTGCGGAGTTCGAGGAGATGATCTTCAAGGGCGCCCGCGGGTCGCATTCATCAACCAGGGCCGTCTTCGAGGCAGTTGCGAGCGCCCACTGTCTCGCCTCTTGAGCCTCCGCCAGACTGATCTGGAGCGATGCCACCTTCCCCTCGCCGTAGGTAAGGCTGAGGAACATGGCTGTCGGCTCGGCGTGACCGGGGGCGTGGCAGGCGACCGCGCTCACGGCCTCGGGGTGGGCCTCGATGAGGCGGGCACAGAGCGCGAGCTCCTCCAAAGCCAGAGAGGCGATGGGGAGGCTGTTGCCGTTGCTCGTGCCGGGGGTGCTGAGACCGCGCAAGTACTGGAGATGCCACAAGCCGCTTTTCGCCGAGAGCATCCGTCGCAGGAAGACGAGCGCGGGGTGGTAGAGCCGCTCCTCGGCGAACATCAGCAGGCGCCCCTGCTTGCCCGCCAAGCGCGTCAGCTCCCGCAACTGGCGGCTGGAGACGGGAAGGGCGGAGGAGGCCATGACGTGCTTGCCACATAGCAGGGCCCGTTTGAGGAGAGAGAAGGGGTCGCCTGCGGGCTCAGAGAAGAGGATTGCGTCTACGTCTGTGCCGCTGATGAGGGCGAGGGCATCTTGCTTGAGCGTGAGACCGGGAACCATTCGGGAGATCTCGGCAGCGAGCGGATGGTGCGGATCGGCCGCGACAACTTGGGCGCGTTCGATCTGGAGGAGCGAACGGACGTAGCTCAAACAATGAGGTCCCCCGCCCGCAATACCGATCCGGAGCCTGCTTTGTGTCTCGCTCATAGAGTCATCTTCATACTAGTGAATCTCTCCCTGTTCTCCCATAGGAGAACCCCTAAAAAGGGGCCGAGGGTACACTTAATGGTTCGGCGACGAGGAGAGAAATCCACGCCGCATTCCCGGGCTTCTGAAGAGAACGGCCCTTCTTGCCGTGAGAAGGGAAGGGCAATCCCCTTCCCCGGCGATGGCCCGCGAGGTTTCCGGGCCGGCCGCCTTCTCCTATGCGGCCTCCTCCATATCCTCCATCAGCGCTGCCCGCAGGCGGCGGAGGGCTCTCTGTCGTAGCTGGGATGCGCGCGACTCTGAGATACCCAGGGCCTGGCCGATGCTCTTCAGAGATTTCGACTCAATGTAATAGAGCTGGACGATGATCCTCTCCCGCTCCGGCAGGTTGCTGACTGCTTCCTGTAGCCTTGTCTTGACCATGGTCTGCTCAGCCACTTGGTCGGGGTCGATGCTGGGGTCGTCATCGGCCATCTCGCAGAGCCGTTCTCGGTTGCCGTTGACAGCCACATCCGCCAGATTGTCCAGCGACACTATCTTGACATTGCAGTGTCGCAGGGAGGTCAAGAATTGAGGTAGCGGCAGGCCGAGCCTCTCCGCCAGCTCGGCCTTGGTGGGGCCTCGCCCAAGCTCGTTGTGGAGCGCGCTGGTCGCGGACTCTATCTCCGAGGAGAACTTCTGCAGGGAGCGAGGCAGGGGATGGGCTGCCCGCAGGGCATCGAGGATGGCGCCTCGTATGCGCGGCAGGGCGTAGGTCGAGAACTTGGCCCCTTTGTTCGGGTCGAATGAGTGGTGGGCCTCAATGAGCCCCTGTACCCCGCAGCTCACCATGTCCTCATATTGGAGGATGGAAGAGCCGCTCGTTCCCACGACCACGCGGTTGACCACGTGACGCACCAGCGGCATGTAGTCGTGGATGAGTTCGTGAAGGATGTGTTCCTGTTCGGTGTCTAGGGGTGGGGCAGCGACGCTTGCGGCTGTGGCGTTGGCTTGGGAAGCCATTCGGCACCTCCAAGTCTGAGTGAGCTGCTGGATCACCCCGCCACAGGGATTCCGTGCTTGAACCAGTATCGACGATCGCGCCGATTCGTCATATGAGGGAAAGTACTCATTGTGGTGCCTATGAGCGCTAAGGTAGGGGAGAGGAGTTCCCAACATGGCGGGGAGAAGCCGATTAGCCCCAGGGAGTTAGGCCTTTAGATGGGGTCGGGCGTCTATCCTGCGGCGCATCGGCGTCGCCCTTTGCACCCCCTCCGGGCGATGTGGTGGAAGCGGCCGCGCCTCCCACGAGCCCCGCGACATTGCCGAGCGCAGGGGTTTATGCTAGATTGGGTTCGTGCTTCGGCAGCGGGCGCGGCTTCGCCTGGCTGTCGAACCGCTGTTGGCCATTCGCAGCCAGCAGGTGAGATCGTGGTACTGTCGTCTGGAGTGGGGGAGTGGCTTCGGTCCGGAAGCCCGTTGCTTGCAGCCGTCGCCGCCGGGGATGCCCTTCTGATGGCTTCCCGCCAGGCGGCTTCGACCTTTCTAGTCTCCTTGACGCGCTTCTTTCCTCGTGGATGGGCGTTCCGGTCGGTCGACTGATGAGGCTGAGCACAAAGGGATGAGACAGCAGAGGCAGAGCGTAGTTGCCTACGGTGAGAGCATCGTGAGCCAGGATGAAGTGCTGCGCATCCTCTTCGGGGCGCTCCATCCCGTGCTCGGATTTGATGCCGTGGCAGTGGTGCTCTGCCAAAACGGGCAGGACGTTCCGACCCTGTTCGCCGCGCGGCCGCTGGAGGAACGGTTTGCGCACGGCTTGGCCGAAGACCTCACCGCCACCTTTCGCCGTTTCTCCGGCGAGACCCACCGGGGATGTGGCAGAGGGCCCCTGCAGGTGAGGCCGCTCGCGAAGGAAGAGGCATCCGCCGGCGAGGTCTGGCGGGGGCCTGCGCTCTCGTCTGTTGATGCCCCGCTGATAGTACGTGGCCGTGTGGTGGGGCTCACGAGAGTCGTGTCCGCCGCCCCGGACGCGTTCTCCGCCGAGAAGAGCGGGATCATCTACGCTTCCGCTCATCAGGCATCGGCGCTCTTGGAGCGACTGGATGAGTTGCGCTCGGCGGAGAGGGCGCGGCTGGAATCGCTGGTCGATGGCCTCCAGGACGGCATCATCCTGGTAGACAAGGATATGCAAGTCGTCCTCTTGAACACGGTCGCCCGTGGGCTGCTGGCGGCCCTGCTGGGGCGCCGCGACCTGGCCGGTGTGAAACTGGAAGAGACGCCCCTGGCGGGGGTTGTCCGTCAGGCGCTGGAGAGCCGGGGGGGCGGGTTGCGGCAGGAGTTCAGCTTCGGCGAGGAGAGCCAGCGCCACCTGTCGGTGGCGGCTGCTCCTCTGGCAGACCCCGGGGCGGGGGAAGGCGCTGTGCTGGTCCTGCGGGACGTATCGGAAGAGCGTCTCATGCAGGAGAGGCTGCTTCAGTCTGAGAGAATGGCAAGCGTGGGGCAACTCGTGTCCGGGGTGGCCCACGAGCTGAATAACCCGCTCACGGGGGTCACCGGATTCGCTCAGCTCCTGTTGGCTCGGGACCTGGATGAGCAAACACGGCGGGACGTGGAGATCATCTACAGCGAGGCCGAGCGGGCGGCCAAGATAGTGGAGAACCTCCTCTCCTTCGCCCGCCGCCGCAAGGCGCAGAAGGGGCTGGTCGATCTCAATACGTTGCTGCAGCGGGTGCTGGAGCTACGCAGCTACGACCTGCGGGTCAAGAACATCGAGCTGGAGCTCGACCTCGATCCCCGCCTGCCCCGGACCATGGCCGACCCCGACCAGATCCAGCAGGTGTTCTTCAACGTCGTCACCAACGCCGAACACGCTATGCTGAGCTCCCACGAGCAGGGGAAACTGAAGGTGCGCTCGCGGGCCGACAAAGGCTACGTTCGCCTATCTTTCACCGATGACGGCGTGGGCATTCCCCCCGAGGACCTGCGCCGTGTCTTCGACCCCTTCTTCACTACCAAGGAGGGGGGGCAGGGGACGGGCCTCGGCCTCACCATCTCCTACGGCATCGTGGATGACCACGGCGGGCGGATCCGTGTCGAGAGCCGCCACGCGAAGGGAACCACCTTCGTCATCGAGCTGCCGATTGTCGAGGGCCCGGAGCTGCCGTCGCCCGAGCCCGAGGCCGAGAGGCCGGCGCGGGTCGAGATCAGCCGGAGGGTGCTCGTTGTGGATGACGAGGAGAGCATCCTGGCGCTGCTGCGCGATGTCCTGACCAGCGACGGCCATCGGGTGGACACGGCCCGCAGCGGCGACGAGGCCCTCGCCCTCCTCGCCGAGCACGGCTACGACCTGCTGATGACAGACATCAAGATGCCGGGCATGAGCGGGCAGGCTTTGTACCAGCGGGTCAAAGAGATGGACTCGGAGCTGGCGGAGCACACCGTCTTTATCACCGGCGACACCGTAGCCGCCGAGACGCGCAACTTCCTCCACCAGGTCGATAACCCCTGCCTGGCCAAGCCGTTCGACATGCGCGAGGTCAGGGAGATAGTCGGCCGTCTCCTCGGCGGGGAGCGCTAGGGCTACCCCCTCGCCCTTCATGATCTCCTGAAAGCCGTAGTGCTTGCTGGGTAATGCTCGAGGCTGAGGGGTCTGTACTCAGCGGGCGAGGACGACGCGGCGGAACCGCTCGAGGTGGCGCCCATCCTCATCGCGCCAGCGCTCGCGGACATAGCGCAGGAAGTCGGGGTTGTCGCCGAACTGGCTCTTGTGCTGGGCAAGGGCCTGGACCTTGATATCGATCACCTCCGTTATGTCCACGCTGAAGTTCCCCTTGTCAAACGACCAGATGTAGAGGTCCTTCACCTTATGGGGCTGGAGCCCCTGTTCGATGTGCTCCGGGAAGTTCCAGCGGTCGCGGGCGGCGGGATACACGGCGTCGATAGTCACCAGGCCGGCGCAGCGGTGGTCGGAGTGGTTGATGAAGCTGTCGCGGATGATTATGGACTCCGGGTCGGAGGTGAAGACGGCGTCGGGCCGGATCTGCCGGATGTAGCGCACGACGTCGCCCAATAGCTGGCGGCTGTAGGTCAGCTCCCCGTCCTCATAGCCGAGGAAGAACACGTCCTTCACCCCCGCGACCCGGGCCGCTGCTCTCTGCTCCTCTTGCCGTATCGGCGCCAGCTTATCGGGCGTCATGTCCGGGTCGTCGCTGCCCTTGTTGCCGTTGGTGCAGATCAGGTAGTAGAATTCCCATCCCTGTTGAGACCAGAGGGCGGCGGTGCCGGCGCAGCCGAATTCTGTGTCGTCGGGGTGAGCGGCGACGGCTAAGGCGCGCTTGGGCTGGGCATCGTTCATGTTGGTCATCGTGCGTTATCAGTTCCTTCTGGAATATAGACCTCACTTCCATTCTAGTGTCGGCCCCATTTGAATAGCAATGGGCGCTGATTCGGGGAGAGATGTCGCCGGTGGGGGTTGACAAGGCTTCCCCGCAGATGGTACATTTGTCCGCAGAACACAAGTTCGTCTTGCTCGATTCGCATGGAGGTGGGAATTGAAAGGGCTCTCCACCAAGCAGCAGAAGATCATCGACTTCCTGCGGCGCTTCATCCGAGAGAAAGACTATCCGCCCAGCATCCGCGACATCCAGGAGGCGTGCGGCATCAGCTCGACGTCGGTAGTCGACTACAATCTGAAAGCCCTCGAGCGTATGGGGTACATCCACAGAGACCGGGAGGTCTCGCGCGCCATAGAGCTGCTGAACGGGTCGGGCCGCCGGCCGCGCACGATATCTATCCCCCTCGTCGGCCAGATCGCCGCCGGCCAGCCGATACCGGTGCCGGAGGCGAGCGTCGACTACTCCGAGACCGTCGAGATCACGGAAGAGATGGCCCGGGGCAAGGAGAACATCTACGCGCTGCGGGTCAAGGGCACTTCCATGATCGACGCCCTGGTGAACGACGGCGACATCATCGTACTGGAGCAGGACAGCAGCCCCGAGAACGGCGAGATGGTGGCGGCCTGGCTGAAGAGCGAGCAGGAGGCTACACTCAAGAGGCTCTATCGTGAGGGCGACCGCGTTCGCCTGCAGCCGGCTAATGAGACGATGAAGCCCATCTACACCGCCGCCGACAACGTCGAGGTCCAGGGGAAGGTCCTCTACCGGATGGGCCGCGGCTTCTGAGCGGCCTCTCAAGCTAGAGGGCAGGCGCGGGCGCCTCTCGCCAGCGGGCGATGCGGGAGAGCTCTTCCAGCAGGAGATCGAGCGCCAGTTCGTCGCCGTAGACCCCTCTCTTGATGGCCGCGTCGGCCTCCAGGAGACGTCGATAGGCCGCTTCCAGCGGGGGCAGCGAGTAGCGGGCCGCCTGTTCCAGCACCTTACGGAGCGCGAAGTCGGACGCGATGCCCAGACGGCGGCCGATCTCCTCGGCCGAGAGACGCGCCATCAGCAGCTCCTTGGCCGTGATCAGGTGGCGGTACTGGCGGGTGATCATGCTCAGCAGATAGGTCGGCGCCGCCCCTTCGTTCTGGAGCTGCTCCAGGAGGCGGATCGCCGCAACACTGCGGCCTTCCACCACAGCGTCGACCATCGCCAGCACACTCGCTTCCCGCGAAGCGCTGACGAGAAGGCGGACATCGTCCTCGGTGATCGGGCGGCCCTGCGCGTATGTTCCCAGTTTCTCCAGCTCCTGTGAGAGGGCCCGCAGGTCGTTGCCGATCAGGTCGGCGAGCTTGGCCACGGCGCCGGGAGATAGGGCGAGTCCGATGTCACGGGCGCGGCGGCCTATCCACTCGGGCACCGCTCTCTGCCGGAGGAGGGGGAACTCGCGCACCTCGCCCAGGGGGGCAAGCAGACGCAGGAGAGGGTTCCCGGGGCTCGTCTTCCCATCGACGAAGACGAGGGTGGTGGTATCGGGCAGGTCCGCCAGAGACGACGGGAGGGCTTTCCAGGGGGTGATGCTCTCGCGGGAACTCTTACCCTCGCGGCGCCTTTCCCGTCCCCGCGGGCTCTCGAAGCGCCCCATCAGCCCCTCCACCATGACCAGCCGATGGCTCCCCAGGAAAGGGACGGTGCTGCAAGGGGCCAGGAGCTCCGCCGGCTGCAGCCTGGCGCCGTCGAGCTGGGACGTGTTGCTGGCGAGCATGCCGTCGCTGTCGAGTCGGGCCTTGAGGGCGGTGAACTCCTCCCCCCGCGAAAACTCGTCCTCGCCGTAGAACAGGTGAATCATAGCCAGATCAGGCTACATCGGCCGGCCACTATGGGGAAGACTCGCTTTCCGCCGCAGCGTCGGCAGAGATGAACCTCTACCTCAGGTGTCTTGACAAACCGTGTACAATGTATTTACAACCGACAGGTTAACCTCGCCGGCGATTCTTGTTCATCATGGAAGGGAACCTCTCTTGTTCCCGGAGGGTGAAGAAATGTTGCGGGGAATCTTGTCCCACGGAGCGACTGCCCTGATGTGCCTGGCCCTCGCCGCCGCTCTCATCGCACTGAGTTGGTGGGCGAGCGCTGATGGCCATGCCCAGGAGGCGACGCCCATTCCGGGTGGGCCGGACCTTACTGTGGACAAAGGCGGACCGCCTCCTCTTTACACGCCCGTGCCCCCGCTTGGGTCGCTGACTTTCGTCATCGTCGCGCACAACCTTGGCGACACGGCAGCCGGTCCCGTGGAGGTCCTTGACCCGTACCTTGGTGTCCCAAACGGGACGACGGTACAAACGACTCAGGGAAGTTGCACCCTGACTCCCGTTGACGGCTGGGGCGTTCGCATGCTTTGTGACCTGGGCACCCTCGACTCCCAAGGAGGGTCAGGGCCATCGAGTGCCACCATTACCGTGTCCGGACAAGCGCCGTACACGACAGGCAGACCACCGGGCCTGGGGGTGCTCATGGAAAACACCGTTACAGTTGACCCTGAGAACAAAATCGCCGAGACAAACGAGGGGAACAACACGGCGAGCGTCACTTACTTCTTGGTTGAACCGCTCCCAACATCTACCCCCACGCCGAAGGCGGGACCTGTCGGCGGCAGCGTAGTGTTCAATGACGCCGTTGGCGGCTCGGCTGAGCAGCGCGGCGTGACTACCGACGAGTCCGGATGGGCGGTCGCCGGCGCTGCGACTCTGGCAGGGGGTTTGTTAGCGGCGGCCGTCGCGATCGCCGGCGTCTGGCACACCAGGAGACGGCAGTCCCGATAGTCGCCTCCGCAGTCTCAGGCTTGTTTCCGTCAACGCCCTTCTGCGAGCCTTCGCGACCAGGTCCGCATATGTGCGCGCCGCTGCGCATTGCACTGACAACGGCTGGCTGGGTGTGGTCATCGATTCGATGGCGGGAGTGGGTGGGAGTCGAACCCACCCGGGACGACGCAGGCCGCCCCGCAACGGTTTTGAAGACCGCGAGACCCACCGGGACCCATCCACTCCCCTGGAGGATCGCCTAGTATGTTACATCTTCCGGGACAACGGGGGATAGGCGGATGTCACTAGTCGCCGGAGTCCGCGCTGATGGCGGCTAATCTGTCTCTCAGGACCGCGTGACGGCTCTGTGCCCGCTTGGCTACGATATTGCGCCCTCCAGGTGCTTCTGTAGTTCGGCCTTGGGCCTGAAGCCGACGACCTGCCCTACCACATCGCCGCCCTTGAAGATCAGCAGAGTCGGTATGGCGCGTATGCCGTACTTGGAGGCTGTCGTTGGGCTATCGTCAGTGTTCAGCTTGACGAAGCTCACCTTGCCGGCGAAATCACCCGCGAGCTCTTCGACGACGGGCGACACCATGTGACAAGGACCGCACCAGGGTGCCCAGAAATCGACCAGCACCGGCAGGCTGGACTTGATGACATCTTGCTCAAACGTCGCATCGCTCACTTCTCTTACCGCGGCCATCGTTCGTCCTCCTTAATCCATTGATAGTCTTGACGCTACACCATTTGTCGCTTATTATGCTAGTATACCCCCTGGGGGTATGTCAAGAGAAACGGGGGGACCGGATAGTGGATACGCAACCGGCGGCGCCAGAAGATGATATCATCATCCGTCTCCGTCGCATCGAGGGGCAGGTGCGGGGCATCCAGCGCATGCTCATCGGCGAGCGTGAGTGCGAGGAGGTGCTGACCCAGCTGATGGCCGCGCGCAGCAGCATCGACCAGGTGGGGCTCCTGCTCATCGAGAGGCACATCGAAAAGTGCCTGCCCAGGGACCTGGAGATGGACGCCGACAGCTTGCAGAAGGTCAAGGAAACCCTCCAGATGTGGACGCGCTTCGGGCTGCTGCCCGGCGCCGCCTCTCCGCTGGACCAGCCGTAGGGCCGGCTCTCCTGACGCTACTTCTTGGGGATACCCGATAGCGCCTCCAGCACCCCGGCGGCCAATGCTTCCTGCGCCGTACGAAGCGCGTTCTTGAAGGCATTGGCGTCGCTGCGACCATGGGCGACGATGACTACCCCCTTGACCCCCAGCAGGGGGACGCCTCCGTACTCAGAATAGTCGAAGTGGCGGCGCATGTCGTAGAAGGCCTGCCTCAGGGCGAGGGTGGCCAGCCTGTACTGCAGCTTGCTCGTGAGAAGCTGCCTTAGTCTGGAGAGGACGAAGTCCACCGAAGCCTCGCTGATCTTCATGGCGACGTTACCGGTGAAGCCATCAGTTACGACGATGTCGACCATGCCCTGGGCGATGTCCCTACCCTCCACGTTGCCGATGAAGTTGAGTTGCGTCCTTTTCAGCTTCTGGTGCACCTCCCGTGCCAGGTCGTCCCCCTTGTTCTCCTCTTCACCGATGTTGAGCAGGCCTACTCGCGGCCGTGCTATCCCGAACATACTTCGCATGTACGCCGATCCCATGTACGCGAACTGGACAAGGTAGGAAGGCTTGCACTCCGCGTTTGCCCCCGCGTCCAGCATCAGGACGCCGTGTTCGCTTGAGGGAAAGAGGGCGCCGATCGCGGGGCGGGCAATCCCCGGCAGCCGTCCCAAGTTCAGCAGGGCGGAGGCGACGACCGCCCCCGTATTGCCGGCAGAGACGACCGCCGCCGCCGTCCCATCCTTGAGGAGATCCATCGCTACGTTGATGGAGGCGTCGCGCTTTTTCCGCACAGTCTGGGCCGGCGATTCGTCCATCGCGACGTTTTCGCTGGCTTCCGCAAGTTGGAGCCCTGCAGGCAGGGGACCGTGACGGGCGAGCTCGCTCTCCAGCGCGCCCCGTGGTCCCACGAGCGCGATGTCGACGTCTAGCTGGCGGGCCGCCTGCACGGCGCCGGCGACAGCCTCACGGGGAGCGCGGTCGCCCCCCATCGCATCCAGGGCTATCAGCATGCGTTTTCTGCTCACATCGCCTCTCCGGCGGCCGCCGTCAGGCGCGGCCAGCCACGAAGATCATCCTCGGGCTGTCCGGATCATAGGGCCCCAGGTCATAGGAGCCGTAGACGCCCTCCGGCTTCAGCCCCGCCTGATTCAGGAGGAGCTCCATCTCGTATCTGTGCGCGTAGCGCAGTTCGAAGCTCGCCAGCCGCCGCCGCGAGCCCGCGCTATGCCACTCCTCGTAGATGTGAGTGACCCGCTGCACCTGACGGGCGCGGTCGGCCTCTATGCTCACGAACTTGCTTACCATGGTGTCATCTTGACGCTCTCTTGTCCACTCCAAGATCAGGCCTTGAGACCCCGGCTCCCATTCGACCGCCTGGGGGTTAGGCAGGTCGAGGGCCAGCAGACCGTCTGCTGCTAGATGCTGCCGCGCCTGCCCCAGAGTATCGAACTGCTCCTGCTGGCTATTCAGGTGCAAGAACCCGCCCAGCGCGCAGAAGATAAGGCCGAAGCTCGTCTCGAAGGAGAACCCCGTCATCTCTGACAGGACGAGTCGGGGAGCGCCCCGCCCCCTGCCCGCTTTGCGCCGCGCGACCGCCAGCATCGCGTCTGAGGAGTCGATCCCCACCACCGAGTGCCCGCTTTTAGCCAGGGGGATGGCTACGCGGCCCGTGCCGACCCCCAGCTCCAGAACGGGCAACTCCGTCCGCCGCGCCAGGTTGTGGTACAGCGGGACGTCCCCCTGATAGTCGCCCAGCTCCAGATCGTAGTAGTCGGCTATCACCTCGAAGGGGTCGTGAGACATCTTCGTTGGGTGCCCTTCTTGCCAGCGCTGTCCGTTTAGGCCTGTCTGCCGAACTCGGCCTGCATCCGCTGCCGCAGGTCGGCGTCTACGAGCACGTCAACCGCCGTCATGGCCAGAGCCTTGGCCGCGTCGAGAAGGCTGCGGTGCCCCTCTCGGGAGGCGGCCATGTTGGCGAAATCGGGTGTGTGAATAACGGTGCCCCGCGGGCCGATGGCAATCGAGGGGTGGATCGTGGGCACCACGGCGCTCACGTTCCCGGCGTCTGTGCTGCCCATGCCGCGTGAGTTTGAGGAGTCCGACAGCTTGCGCCCGAGGCGCGCCAGATTGGCGCCGCAGGCCTCGGCCAGGGGTATGTTGACGCGAAGGGGGGCATACTGAACGTCGCCCCAGCGGTACTCCAGCCGGGCGCCGGTGGCCTGGGCGCCGGCCTTGAAGCAGGAGAGCACCCTCTCCTTGAGCTCCTCCAGAGAGGCATCGTCTTCGGCTCTGACGAGGAAGCTTGCTGCTGAGTGGGCGGGGATCACGTTCGGCGCCTGACCGCCGTCGGTGATGATGCCGTGAATGCGGTCGCTGTCCTTTGTGTGCTGGCGGAGGGCGTTGATGGCGTTGAACGATAGGATGAGGGCATCGAGGGCGTTTATGCCGGCTTCGGGGCGGGTTGAGGCGTGAGACTCCTTGCCGAAGAACTCCACGTCTATCGATGCGCAGGCCAGCGCCCCCGTGATGACGGCGTTGCGCGAGCCGGGATGAAAGAGCATGGCCACGTCCACGTCGTCGAAGGCGCCGCGTTCCGCCATGATCGCCTTGCCCCCGTAGATCTCCTCCGCAGGCGTGCCGATGACGGCCACGCT
>DAOUEO010000073.1:0-11303 GCA_034430455.1 Dehalococcoidia bacterium
TTTTGGTGGCGCGGCAGCGGGAGATGTCGGTGTGCTGTAGATGACGGCGCGAAGACGTGGGTTGTCGCACGGAGGTGAACTTCAATGACTATCCAGGAAGACATAGCAGCGGTCCTCGCCCATCTTGCGACATACCCCCAATATGAGGGCCCGAAAAACGAAGGCCTAGCCAAGGAACTCAGCATGGAGCCGGAAAGACTCAACAACGCCGTTTCCATTTTGGAGAACAACGGCTACGCTAACGTGCTACGGGTATTGGGGACTGGCCCGTTTGACTTCCTTCAGGTCGATATCACGCCCCAGGGAAGATTTGAATTGGAGCGTGCTCAAGCTGAAGCCCAGGCCAAGACAGAGGCTGCTGCTCCAGCTCAAACTGCGGAGGTCCGGCCTTCGCCCTTCCCCATCGGATCGCCGTTCGGCTTCACGGATTTGGACTGGGAATACATCGGCATCGAACATAAATCGTCGAAGTTAGTAGTCGTCTTCGCCCACCAGTGGCAGAGCGAGTACTATGACAGCGCAACCTTGATCAATGCATTGAACCATGAGTTCGCCCAGGCTCTTGCGAAGTCGCTGGCTGCCGGAAGCCTTTCTCTAGGCTTTGTGCCGCTCAGGGCTGGCTACGGCGAGCACGTCTTTAACCAGATTGCGCGCTCAATCATCGCTGCGGACATCGGGGTATTTGAGACGTCGGATCTCAACCCCAATGTAATGATCGAGATGGGAGTCGCGCTCACGTGGGGGACAAGGGTCCATCCCATCCGGGAAGAATCGCGCCCCGAACCACCTTCCGATATCTCGGGACAGACCTGGGCCTGTTATCGCGACAGCGGCGGGGTGTGGACAGATCCCGATCACTTCGATAGGGTTGTTCAGATGGTTGAATCGGCAGCGCGGAAGAAGTTGTCAGGCAGGAAGTAACGCACGCGGCCCTTCACCCCGGCGTCTGGCCGGTCACTAGAAGAGGATGGCGCGCTACTGTATGCTGGAGGGCGAAACTGTCTGCAAAAAGAGGAGAGACTACGATGACTGCTACTGCATCTGAGGTAAGGGTCAAGGGCAAGGCGGCGAAGGCGACGGCCCGTCGCATGGCGGCGCTGTCGACGGAGACGAAGAACAAGGCGCTCCACGCCATCGCCGACGCGCTGCTGGCCGGCGAGAAGGAGATCCTGGCGGCGAACAAGGCGGACTACGCGGAGGGGAAGAAGGCGGGCCTCAGCGAGGAGATGCTGGAGCGGATGACGCTCGACCACGCCCGCGTGGAGGGGATCGCCGGCGATACGCGCAACGTGGCGAGCCTGCCCGACCCCGTGGGCGAGCGCTTCGACCTGATGGTCCGGCCGAACGGGCTGGTGATCGGTAAGGTGCGGGTGCCGATAGGAGTCATCGGCTCCATCTTCGAGAGCCGCCCCAACGTGGTCGTGGACATCGCCACCCTCTGCCTCAAGTCGGGCAACGCCGTCATCCTGCGCGGCGGCGAGGAGTGCGCCCGCTCGAACACCATCCTGGGCCGGATCGTGGCGGAGTCGGCCGCGAAGGCGGGGGTGCCGAAGGGCGCCATCCAGCTCGTGGAGTCGCTCGACCGGGCGCTGGTGCGGGAGATGCTGAAGATGAACGACGCCATCGACCTGCTGATCCCCCGCGGCGGGCCGGGGCTCATCGCCATGGTGCGGGAGAACGCGACGATGCCGGTGGTGTCGGCGGCGGCGGGCGTCTGCCACACCTACGTGGACAAGGCCGCCGACCTGGCGATGGCGGTGAACATCGTCCACAACGCGAAGACGCGGCGGCCGACGATCTGCAACGCCCTGGAGTGCCTGCTCGTGCACCGGGACGTGGCGGAGGGCTTCCTGCCCCTGATCGCGGCCAAGTGGTCGGAGAAGGGCGTGGAGATGCGCTGCGACCCCACGGCCCTCAGCATCCTCAAGAAGGCGAAGGGGGCGTGGAAGGCCGTGCCCGCGTCGCCGAAGGACTTCGGCAAGGAGTTCCTGACGTTCATTGCGGCGGTGAAGGTGGTCGACTCGGTCGATGAGGCGATTGCGCACGTCGAGAGGTACGGGTCGGGGCACTCGGAGGCGATCGTCACCGAGGACTGGCCGGCGGCCAACCGCTTCCTGGCGGAGGTCGACGCGGCGGCGGTGTATCACAACGTGAGCACGCAGTTCACGGACGGCGCGCAGTTCGGGCTGGGGGCGGAGATAGGCATCTCGACCCAGAAGATGCACGCGCGGGGGCCGATGGCGCTGAAGGAGCTGACGACGTATAAGTGGATAATCCTGGGGAACGGTCAGATCCGCCCCTCGTAGGCATTCATTCAAGGAGGAGACGATGCCGGACTACCATTTCGAGCGGGAGTGCCGGACGGCGCAGTCGGAGAGCTATGTGATCGAGGCCGACGACGACGAGGTGGGGCGGGTCGACGTCCACTACACGGTCAACGTCGCCTACGCCACGCTGTGCGTCCCCGAATCGCTATCCGAGGACGACATCCAGGACCTGATCACGGAGATAGACGAGCGGCTGGTGATGAGCAACGACCCCTACCGGGAGGACTTCATCGTAACGGTGTGGGCGGGCCGCGAGTCGGGGGTGTACTCGGAGGAGGAAGAGTTCGAGGAGGAGGAAGAGGAGGGGGAGGGCAACGGCCACCACGACTAGGCGGCGACAGGCGGCGAGCTAGGAGAAGGAGCCGCGCGGGCGGCGGGGACGGCCGTCGTCGGGCTCCACGTGGATCGTCACCTCGGCGCCGGGGAGTCGCTCCCGGATGTCCCCCTCGATGCCGTCGCAGACCGCGTGCATCTCCTCCACGCTTGCCTTGGGGTCCACTATCAGGTGCATCTCCACGTAGCGCTGACGTCCGGAGCGACGGGTGCGCAGCTTGTGGAAGCCGACGACCTGGCCCTCGCGGCGGCGGAGCGCCTCCTCAATGATCGCTTCTTCATCCGGTGGCAGGCGCACGTCCATGATCTGGCGGATAGCCCCCGTGATGATGCGGACGGCGGTGAAGACCAGGAAGGCGCTGAGAAGAAGGGCCGCTATCGCGTCGAACTCCCTCCTGCCGGTCAGGCCGACGAGCGCCAGGGCGACGACGACGGCCAGGGCCTGGGCGACGTTCGTCCAGAGGTGGCGGGAGGCGGCGGATAAGACAAGCGACCCCGTCTCTCTGGCGGCCCTGGCGACATAGAAAACGACACTCAGGTTCACGAACGCGGTCACGGTCATGGCCACCAAGCCAAGGCCGACGCCTATTTCGGCCTGTCCGGAGACGAGGCGGTGGATGGCTTGATAGAAGATGAACAGGCCGCCGCCGCCGATCAACAGCCCCTCCACAGCGGCCGCTATTCCTTCCACCTTGCCGTGGCCGTAGGGGTGCTCCTCGTCGGCGGGCTTGGCGGAGAGCCGGACGCTCCACAGGTCGAAGAGGGAGGCGCCGATGTCCTCGGCGCTGTCCAGGGCGTCGGATAGGATGGCGATGCTGCCGGTGATCAGCCCCACTACGAGCTTGAGGACGAGGACGCAGGCGTTGGAGAGCACGGGGACGACAGCCGCTCGGGAGGCGCGGTCGCGGAGGAGTCCTTCTTCCGGGCGAAGTAGACCGGCCATAGCTATCGCAGAAGCTCCTCTTAGTTTTGGCCGCCGGCTGACCCCCTGTCCCCTTCTTCGGCGGGGGCGGACGTCATCGCCAGCGGCTCAGCGCCAGGGGGAATAGCAGCGCCCATCGGCTCCCCGGCATACGGCGCGGCGGCGAGACGGCGCGTCGCGACGGCCAGGGCGATAAGGCCCACTATCACCCCAAACCAGAGCGTCGTGAAGCGGATGATCAGGGTAGCCAGCGCCGCCGCGCTCTTGCTCATGCCCTCGACGATGACCTGAAGGAGCCCCGTGATGCCGCCCTCGGCGACACCGAGGCCGCCCGGCGCCACGAGCACTATCGCTCCGGCGAGGGTGGAGACGGGAAGGATGAAGGCGGCCTGCACGAGCAGCATCCCGGTCCCCTCCTGGCCGAGGCCGACCAGCACGAGGTAGAACGCGAGGACCTCGCCTGCCCAGGAGACGATGCTCAGCAGGGTGGTGAAGATGAGACTCCAGGGGGAGAAGAGGACGTAGGTGCTCTCGTAGAACACCTCCGCCTGGGAGGCAAAGCGGGAGACGACGGGCAGGCGTTCCGCCCGGTGGAGGATGACGCGCATGGTGGGACGGTGGCGGGCGACGATCATTGCTATCACCGAGCCGACCGCGACGATGACAAAGACCTCCCATGCTTCGCCGAAGATGAAGAACCCGGCGGACGCGAGGAGCAGCAGGGCTATCGCATCGGTGAAACGCTCAGCGAGGAGGATAGGGGCCGTGCGGACGAAGGGGATGCCGTGCATCTCCTGCAGGAGGTAGCTCTTCATCCACTCCCCCACCTTGCCGGGGGTGATGACCATCCCCAGGCCGGAGAAGAAGGCGAGGAAGCTATCCCGCTTGGGGACGTCGCGGACGCCGATCTGCCCCAGGTAGAAGTGCCACTTGACGAAGCGGATGAGGTAGTTCGCCATCGACAGGGCGAGGAGGAGCGGCAGCAGCTCCCAGCGGAACTCGCCCAGGCTGCTGATGATCTCCGAGAAGTCGCCGTATGCCATCAGCCCCACGGCGACAGCCATGCCGAGGAGGAGGGAGATGATAAACTTCGACCGCAGGTTCTTAAGGGTCAAGGGAACGCTTCCTCTGAGGAGGTAGGGTTCCTAGCAAGCTGCCGAAAAGGTTCCTCGACGCCTCGGCCACGTCGCACGTCCTTCCGCGGAAGGACGGCTCGCGGCCTCGTTCTCTGAATCTGGGGGGACACCCCCCAGGCCCCCTGACAGGGGGCTCCACCCCCTGTACCCCCACTCCTGCGAGTTCTTCAGCACCCTGCTAGTAGCTCTGGAAGAGCCCGCCCCACTCCGTCTGGAGAGCCTGCTTTACTCTCTTGCGTCCCACCAGGGGATACCAGAGGTAATTGTAATACATGTTAGAGGCGAAGAACGACCAGGGGACGATGGGGGTCCGGAGGAGCAGCTTCTCAAAGGGCTTGAGAGGGCCCCAGTAGATGAGCTTCTGACCGCGGCTGGCGAAGGTGTCCTCGTCGCCATGGAAGCCGAAGTTGACGCCGCTGACATCCATGCCGACGACCTCGATCTTCTCGGGGTCGCCGCAGCCGAGGCCGCGCTCGTGGGCGAGGCGGATGAACTTGAGGGAGAGGGGGTCGAAGCCCATCAGCTTGGCGGCGACGGCGTCGATGGCGACCTGGTCGGCGCTGGCCAGGATCAGGTTCTTGACGTGGGGGCGCATGCAGCGCGGGCCGGGGCCGTCGCCGGCGATCGTCCCGTCCATGACGGCGAAGATGCCCGGGTGAATCTCCTGCTGGATGGTCAGCAGGTCGACCAGTGTCTCGTGGATCACGGAGTGGGTCCAGTGGCGGCGGAAGCCCAGGAGGCCGCCGAAGGCGTTCTTCATAGCGCCGGTCATGGTAGTGAAGACGTGGGTCTTCAGGGTCGGCAGCTGGATGATGTTCTTGCCGATGAGCGCCTGCGGTATCTTGATCCCTTCGGGGAAGACCTTGTCCAGGACCAGCATCTCGCCTTTGGGCTCGTAGGGGACCCAAGGGACGTCCTTATCATTCAGGTGGAGGCTCTGAAGGCCGTACTTGTCGAGAACCGCCTTGTGCTTGTTCTTGACCTCCCCCTCGTGGGAGTTGACGACGACGGTGCCGTTCTGGACGGGTAGGATGCCCTGGTAGCCGTCCTGCTGGAGCGCCCTGATCACCCCCTCCAGTTGCCAGGGGGTGGTGGAGCAGGCGGGGTAGTAGTGCTGCCAGGAGATGTTTATCTTGAGGAGCGTCTCAAGCGAGGGGGGAAGGGTGCGGGTGTACTCGGCGAGCCGCATCGCCTGGCCGATGTCATCCAGTACGCTGGCGGCGCTGGTGTAGACGACGGCGACAAGCGGCCGGGGGGCGGAAGATCCTGTAGTTTCGGCAGTCATGGGGCTATTCCTTACTTGCGCCTCAGCGTGGCGCGCACTTCGCGAATGATGTCGTCTGCCGTGAGGCCGTACTTCTCCAGGAGCTGCGCCGGGGAGCCTGATTCGGCGTAGCGGTCCTTCATGCCGACGGAGCCCACCGGCACGGGGTGGGTGGCGGTGACTACCTGAGAGAGCATGCTGCCCAGGCCGCAGTGCACCAGGTGCTCTTCGGCGGTGACGATCGCCCCGGTCTCGCGGGCGGCGGCGGCGATAGCCTCCTCGTCGAGCGGCCTCAGGGTGGCCATGTTGAGCACGCGGCAGTCGATCTTCTCCTCCTGGAGCCTGGCGGCGGCGTCGAGCGCCGGCTTGACCATGATGCCGAGGGCGACGATGGTAACGTCCTTGCCCGGGCGGAGGAGGTCGGCCTTGCCGAGCTGGAAGCGGTAGGTGTCATCATAGATGACGGGTATCTTGGGGCGGGTGCAGCGGATGTAGAAGGGTCCCTGGCTGCGCACGGCCGTCTCGATGGCCTGCGCCGCCTCGATGACGTCGGCGGGGACGATCACGCGGAACCCGAGCAGCGAACAGATGAGAGCAAGGTCCTCGACGGCCTGGGCGGAGATGCCGTCCTCGCCCACGCTGATCCCGCCGTGGCTGCCGATGAGCTTGACGTTGAGATGGGGGTGGGCGACGCTGACGCGTATCTGGTCGAAGCAGCGGCCGGGCGCGAAGGCGGCGAAGGTGCTGGCGACGGCGATCTTCCCGGCGGCGGCGAGACCGGCGGCGACCCCGATCATGTTCTGCTCGGCGATGCCCACCGTGAAGAAGCGCTCGGGGAAGGCGGCGCCGAAGACGCGGGCGGTGGTGGAGACGCCCAGGTCGGCGTCGACGACGACGATATCGAGCCCCTCTTCCCGCAGGCGCACCAAGGTCGGCCCGAGGGCCTCACGGGTCGCCGCCGTTGCTGTGGAGGCTAGGGTCATAGCTGGTCCTTCCTCGTGCCGGACAAAGCCCTAGGTCAGCTCCGCCAGGGCGCGCTCGGCCTCTTCCGGCGAGGGGGCGCGGCCGTGCCAACTCGCCGTGTTCTCCATGAAGCTGACGCCCTTGCCCTTCACCGTGTGGGCGATGATGACGGTAGGCTTGCCTTTCACTGTCCTGGCCTTCTCCAGGGCGTCGATGATCTGGCGGAGATCGTGGCCGTCCACCTCGATCACGTGCCAGCCGAAGGACTGCCACTTCGCGGGCAGGGGTTCCGTGCGCAGGACATCATCGGCGAAGCCGTCGTTCTGAATACGATTGCGGTCGACTATCACGACAAGGCTGTCGAGGGCGTAATGGGCGGCGGCCAGGGCGGCCTCCCAGACCTGTCCCTCGTCCAGCTCGCCGTCGCCCATCAGGCAGTAGACGCGGTAGTCGCGGCCGTCCAGACGGGCGGCGAGGGCCTGTCCGATGGAGTAGGAGAGCCCCTGACCCAACGAGCCGGCGCACATCTCTACCCCCGGCGGGGACTGGACGGCGGTAGGCAGGCCCTTCGTCCCCGGCGGGAAGTAGGCGAAGGCGTGGCCCTGGAGGCGGCTGCCGAGCTTCCGCAGCGTCGTCAGCTCCTCTTCCGGGAGATAGCCGCACTCCGCCAGGACGGCGTAGAGCGCGGGGACGGCATGGCCCTTGCTCAGGATGAACCGGTCGCGGTCGGGCCACAGGGGCGCCGCCGGGTCGTGCCGGAGTATGCGAAAGTAGAGAGCGCAGAGGATCTCCACGACGGAGAGGGAGCCGCCGGGATGGCCACTGCCCGCGGCGGCGAGCATGGCGATTATGCGGCGCCTCGTCCTCTTGGCTACAGCCTCGATATCCTCGATGGAAGAAACGGTAATCAACAATCAGGCTCCGCTCCTAGTATACGACATCTGCGGACTAACCCGCAGACGTAGCGTGATTATACGACGCCGGCCAAGTGGTGTCTATCTGGCGCGGCCGTTCACTGCGTCGGCGACCGTGCTTTCCCGCCCAGTGTTCCAATGCGACCCCGGCCCGCTTGCCTGCCTACCGAACCGGCAGGGCCGAAGGCTGAGGTGCGCGAAGACGGGAGCGCAAACGGCGTGAGGCGTAATCTTGACAGGGCCGCCTGCGTTTCTGTAGAGTAGGGTTAACTTGTGTTCGATAGGGCCGGCAGAGGGAGCCGGTTTTTGTGTCTGATGGAGGCATGAAGTGGCGGATGAATCAAGACATCAACGATCACCACGCAGGGCATCAAGCTCAGGTCAAGGCAACCTGGGTCTGTATTTCCTGATAAGCCTGGTAACGTCCATTGTCGTCGTGGCCGTGGCTGCCGGGATCAACCACGCCTGGCCGATATTCGGGACGAATGATGGGGATGGGGGAGGGGGAGGCAGTGTTGTCGTGGCACAGGGTACCCCAACCGTCGAGCCAACGCCGAAGCCCGTCACCATCGACGTCGGTGACAACCCCGCCAAGGGGCCGGCGGACGCGAAGGTCACAATCGTCGAGTTCTCCGACTTCGAGTGTCCCTACTGCGCGCGCTTCGTCCAGGATGCCTATCCGCAGATACTGGCGAACTACGGCGACAAGGTCCGCTTCGTGTTCATAAACCTGCCCCTGACATCGATCCATGAGCACGCCCAGAAGGCGGCGGAGGCGGCGGAATGCGCGAACGAGCAGGGCGCCTTCTGGCAGTTCCACGACATCATGTTCCAGAACCAGGATGCCCTGACCGTGGACAACCTGAAGAGCTATGCGGCCCAGCTACAGCTCGACACCGCCAAGTTCAACGACTGCCTCGACACGGGGAAGATGGCGGACGAAGTGGACGCCGACCTGGCGGCCGGGGAGAAGGCCGTTGCAGACGCGGGGCTCGACCGCTTCGGCACACCGGGCTTCTTCATCAACGGCGTACACCTTGCCGGCGCCCAGCCATACGACGTCTTCAAGGCGGCGATCGACGCGGCGCTGAAGGAGGCTGAGTAGCGGCGGCGAGAGACACGCCTAGAGCAAAGAAACACGCGAGGTCGTGCTACTCCAGCACGATCTCGCCGCTTTTTCCGCCCGACTTCCGCGCGAGACGCACCCCCTCGACACGCATGCCTCGGTCCACCGCCTTGCACATGTCGTAGATGGTGAGGGCGGCGACCGCCACGGCGGTCAGGGCCTCCATCTCCACGCCGGTCTTGCCGGTGGTGCGGACGGCGGCGGTTATGCGGACGGCGTTCTCCTTCTCGTCGGGCTCCAGGCGCACGTCGACGGCGCTGAGGAGGAGGGGATGGCACATGGGGATGAGCTCGTGGGTGCGCTTGGCGGCCATGACGCCGGCGACCTGGGCCACGGCGAGGACGTCGCCCTTGGGGACGCCGCCCGACTGGATGAGGGCGAGGGTCTCCGGTCTCATGCGGACGCTGCCCCTGGCGACGGCCTCACGTGCGGTGTCGTCCTTAGCCGTTACGTCGACCATGCGGGCGCGGCCCGACTCATCGAGGTGGCTGAGCTTGGTCATGGCCTCTAGCCGCCGATCTGGGTCATCTTGCGCCCGCGGGGGCGGTTGCCGTCGTTGAGATGATGGGCGTCGGGCTTGCTCTCCAGCGCCGCCAGTATGCCGCGACGGATGCCTTCCTCCCCCTCACCGCCCCGGAGCGCCGTCCTGATGTCGATCTCCTGATCGGTGAGCAAGCAGGGGCGCAGCTTGCCGGTAGCGGTAAGCCGCAGCCGGTTGCAGCGGGCGCAGAACCCCTCCTCGGTGAGGGGGCTGATGAAGCCGATGCGGCCCTTGGCCCCCGCCAGACGGTGGTAGAGGGCGGGGCCGTGGCCGTCGGCGGTGGGGTCGGGCGACAGCGGTCCCAGGCGCGCCTCTATCCGCCGCCTCACCTCTTCATTGGGGACGAAGCCGGTGATCAGGGAGGCGTCTTTGGCGCAGCTCTCCCCCTCCAGGAAGGGCATCAGCTCGATGAAGCGGACATCCCAGTCCTCGTCGTAGGTCGAGCGGGCGAAGTCGAGCGCTTCATCGTCGTTCAGCCCGGGGATGAGCACGACGTTTAGCTTGATCGGCAGGAGGCCGGCGGCGCGGGCGGCGGCGATCCCCTCCCGCACGTCCTCGTAGCGGCCGACGCGGGTGATGCGGCGGAAGCGCCGGGGGCGAAAGGTGTCGAGGCTGACGTTGACGCGCCGGAGCCCCGCCTCGGCCAGCGGCCCGGCGTAGCGGGCGAGGGAGACGCCGTTGGTGGTCATGGTGACCTCTTCGATGCCGGGGATGGCGCTGATCATGCCCACGAGGTCGACGAGACCTTTGCGCGCGAGGGGCTCGCCGCCGGTGAGACGCACGTAGCGCAGCCCCATCGATGCGGCGACCGCCACCACGTCGCGGATCTCCTCGTATCTGAGGATGTCGGCCATGGGGACGAGGTCGATCCCCCCCTCCGGCATGCAGTAGACGCAGCGCAGGTTGCAGCGGTCGGTCACGGAGACGCGCAGGTAAGTGATGGTCCGCCGGTGGGCGTCCACCAGGGCCTTAGCGGCCAGCGCTTCGGGAATCGTTTCCAGAGCCATCGATCATCTCTCTGAGCAGGGCGCAGGCCTTTTGGGCCGCCCGCCCGCGGTGGCTGGTCGCGTTCTTCTCGTCCGAGGGCAGCTCCGCGATCATGCAACCTCTATCCGGCAGATAGAATATCGGGTCGTAGCCGAAGCCGTTCTCGCCGCGCGGGGCCTCGGCCACAAGCCCTTCACACTCGCCCTCGGTGAACCAGACCCGCCCGGCGGGCTCGGCGAGGGCGATGACGCAGCGGAAGCGGCAGGCCCGCTTCTCGGGGGGCACTCCCTCCATCTGCCGGAGAAGGAGGGCTACCCTGTCTTCGTCCGTACCGGCCGGGCCGGCGTAGCGGGCGGACTGAGTACCGGGGAGGCCACCGAGGGCATCTACCTCGATCCCGGAATCGTCGGCCAGGGCGAGCAGGCCGCTGGCCTCGGAAAAGGCCTCTGCCTTAATCTTAGCATTTGTCGCGTAGTCCGGGCCAGACTCATCCACATCCAGCTCGAGGCCGATGTCGGCGGGGGTAACGATCTCCCAGCCGCAGTCGGCGAGGAGGGCCCGGTACTCGCCGACCTTTCCGAGGTTGTTGGTGGCAAGGATGAGACGCGGCAACTGCGGCCTGCTTTCGGTCAGCTTCAGTTCAGAGGTGATCGGCGATCCCAGGGGTGATGCCGGTCATTGTCGTATACTCGATGTTAGCAGCGGCGTCGAGAGGGTGTCAACGTCGCGCCGGACGCTCCTTGATCGGCGAAGAGGGGGATGATAGCATTGCCTGACCGACCGATGATCT
>DAOUEO010000074.1:0-4658 GCA_034430455.1 Dehalococcoidia bacterium
CCTCGGCCACGTCGACGCGGAAGATGCGCTGGAAGAGGGCCTTTTGGGACGCGGGTAGGCGCTCCACGATGTGGGGCAGGTCTGCGATCCCCTGGTCTTTGGTTGAAGGCATGGCGCGAAAAGTCTGTCTGGTTAGGGCGTGCTACCCCCGCCTGATGGTCATCTACTAAATGGCTTCGTGCAGCCCTGGGGGAGTCCAGAGGGGGCCTGCCCCCTCTGGCGGGGGTTCCAGGGGGTGCCCCCCTGATTTCCCAGAACGCCCCTAGGGTGGGTGGGTGGGAAGAACAACGCCCATGTTGCGGCGACAACGCCGACGCAGCCCACGCGCACGGGGCATCGCATCAACAGCCGGCCAGCCACCGCGCAGAATGTCAGGCCTACCATTCCTCCTCGTGCGCCAGCTCCTCCAGCGGCAGGCGGGGGGCGCCGAGCGTCTCGATGCCGGCGGGCGGCGGATAGCCGAACAGGAGCGCGATGGAGACGCGATGGCCCTCGGGGAGGCCCAGCGCCCGCCGCGCGCAATCGCCGTCGTGCATCGTCGTGGGGCAGGAGGTGATCCCCTCCGCCCAGGCCGCCAGCATCATGTTCTGGGCGGCGCGGCCGGCGTCGAACTCGCGGCCTCCCTCCGGCAGCACGATAGCGACCACCACCCGCGCGCCGGGCATGTGCTTGGCGAACTCGCCGCAGCGGGCGAGCGCCTCCTTCTTCGCCTCGCTCCGGATCACCACAAAGCGGCAGGGCTGCACGTTCTTCGCGCTGCCCGCCATCCGCCCCGCCTGCAGGATGCAGCGCAGGGTCTCCTCTCCGATCGGCCTGTCTGAGTACTGGCGCGTGTCCCGCTTCGTGATGATCGTTCTATAGGTGTCCATCGCTTCTCCTCTTCGCCGGTCACGCCTTCGCGCCGGCGGAGCTGTCCTGCTGGAAGAGCCAGGTGCTCAGATAGCGCTCCCCCGTGTCGGGCAGGACCACCACGATCAGCTTCCCCTCGCTCTCCGGCCTGCGGGCGACCGCCAGCGCCGCCCACGTCGCCGCCCCGCAGGAGATGCCCGCGAGTATGCCCTCCTCCTTCGCCAGCCGTCGCGCTGTCTCCCCCGCGTCCTCGTTGCTGACTTGGATCACCTCGTCGATCAGCTCCCGGCGCAGCACCTCGGGGACGAAGCCGGCGCCGATCCCCTGGATCTTGTGGGGGCCCGCCTTGCCGCCGGAGAGGACCGGCGAGTCGGCCGGCTCGACGGCTATCGCCTTGAGCGACGGCTTCCGCTGCTTGAGGGCCTCCGCCACGCCCGTGAACGTGCCGCCGGTACCGATCCCGGCCACCAGGATCTCTACCCCGCCGTCGCTGTCGCGCCAGATCTCCTCCGCCGTCGTCTCGCGGTGGACCTTGGGGTTGGCGGGATTGCGGAACTGGTTCGGCATGAAGGCGTTCGGCGTGGCGGCGACGATCTCCTCGGCCTTGCGCACGGCGCCCGGCATACCCTCGGCGCCCGGCGTCAGCGCCACCTCCGCCCCGAAGACCGCGAGGAGCTGCCGGCGCTCCATGGACATCGTGTCGGGCATGGTGAGGATGAGGCGGTAGCCCCGGGCGGCGCAGACGAAGGCGAGGCCGATCCCCGTGTTGCCGCTGGTGGGCTCGACGATGACGGTGTCCTTGGTGATGCGTCCTTCTCGCTCCGCCGCCTCGATCATGGAGACGCCGATGCGGTCCTTGACGCTGCCGCAGGGGTTGAACGACTCCAGCTTGGCGATGACCGTGCCCGGGAGCCCCGCCGCCATGCGGTTGAGCCTGACCAGCGGCGTGTTTCCGGCTAGCTGCGTGACGTCGTCCGCGATCTTGACCATGGGTTCACCTCCGGGGCGCTTGCTGGAACGGGAGTCTTCGGGCGTGGCGCTTCGCTCTCATTGTAGCAGCGGCCACGAGGGAAAGCCACGTGTGGCCGCCTCCTATGACGTGGCGGAGGGCTGACGGTCAGCAGCAGAATGCGTTTGCGCAGACCTGGGGGAGTTCAGAGGGGGCCTGCCCCCTCTCACGGGGGTTTCAGGGGGTGTCCCCCTGATTTCTCCCAGCCTTCCTAGGGCGGGCGGGTGGGAAGAAAGACGCTGCTGTTTCGGGAAGCGGAAGCGCCCGCATGTTGGGGTTGACGCTTCCCTGTCGGGGAAGCTGCGGGATTCATCCCGCAGGCTGCATCCCAACACCATATTGACACTGGGGAGAGTGCAGAGAGGGGATTCCCCTCTCTGACGGGGGTCTGGGGGTGTCCCCCAGAATAAGAAGCGTTGACCCCCCTATGGGCCGATGCTATGATCGCCTAAACTGCGTTGGCGAAAGGGAATAGCCTGTCCTTGCGCTTCTTTCGACGCTCCCCCGCTACTGAGGAAGAGACCAGGAAGACCGAAGAGGCCCTCGAACGCACCCGCAAGAGCTGGTTCGGCCGCCTGACCGATCTCTTCGATCGCTCCCGCATCGACGAGTCGCTGTGGGAGGAGCTGGAGGAGCTGCTCATCGCCGCCGACACCGGCGTGTCGACGACCGGCAAGGTGCTCGAAGACGTGCGGGGGCGCGTGGACGAGGAGTCGATGAAAGACCCGGCCCAGGTGCGCGTCGCCCTCGAGGAGGAGCTGGTCGGCATCCTGCAGGCCGTACCGCCGAAGGGCGCGCTCTGGCGCAACGGCGAGGGTGAGGAGCCGGTCGCGAAGCCTGCGGTCATACTGGTAGTCGGCGTCAACGGCACCGGCAAGACCACGAGCATCGCCAAGCTGGCGTACGCCCTCCGCGCCGAGGGCAAGCAGGTGATCATCGCCGCCGCCGACACCTTCCGGGCCGCGGCGATCGAGCAGATGAGGGAGTGGGGCGAGCGGATCGACGCCCACGTCGTCGCCCACAAGCAGGGCGCGGACCCCGGCGCCGTCGTCTTCGACGCCCTCTCGGCGGCCGAGAGCAGGGGCGCCGACGTCGTCATCATCGACACCGCCGGCCGCCTGCACACCAAGTCCAACCTCATGGAGGAGCTGCGCAAGATCCTGCGGGTCATCCAGCGGAAGGACCCGACGGCCCCCCATGAGGTGCTGCTCGTCCTCGACGCCACCACCGGCCAGAACGCCCTTACCCAGGCCAAGGCCTTCACCGACGCCGTGGACGTGACGGCCATCTGTCTTGCGAAGCTCGACGGTACCTCCAAGGGGGGTATCGTCTTTGCCATCTCCGGCGAGCTGGCGGTGCCGGTGCGCTTCATCGGCACCGGCGAGAGGCCGGAAGACCTGAGCCCGTTTTCGCCCGAGGAGTTCGTTGAGGCCCTTTTTCGCTAGCAGTCCCTGATGCGACGCTATGGGTGAAACGCTGTCCTGGTGGCTGGCCGTCGAGGCGATGGGGCTCGTCGCCTTTCCCCTTGTCTATCTCTTCTTCCCCCGCCTGCCCGACCGCGGCTACGCCTTCACCAAGGCCTTCGGCATACTGATCGTCGGCTACCTCTTCTGGCTGCTGGGCACGGCCTGGGTGCTGCCGAACAACGCCGGCGGCATCATCTGGGCGATGATCATCATCGGCGTCGGCTCCGGCGTCGTCGCCTGGCGGCGGAAGGACGAGCTGGTCCGCTACCTGAACGAGAAGTGGACGCTGCTGCTCACCATCGAGGTGCTCTTCTTCCTCGCCTTCATCTTCGCCGCCTTCCTCCGCTCCTACGTCCCCGACATCTCGGCGACGGAGAAGCCGATGGACTTCGCCTTCCTGAACGCGTCCACCCGCAGCGAGCACTTCCCCCCCGGCGACCCCTGGCTGTCCGGGCACTCCATCAGCTACTACTACGGCGGCTACTTCCTGGTGGCGATGGTTGGGAAGCTTGCCGCCGTCGATCCGAGCGTCGGCTTCAACCTCGGCCTGGCGATGACGGCGGCGCTGGCGGTCGTGGGGGCGTTCGGACTCGTCTACAACCTCGTCGTCATCCACGGCTCGTCCGCTAACCCGACGAAGGCGAAGAAGCCGCTCAGCATCCTCGGCCGGCCCGTGCTCTTTGGGCTGGCGGCGGCGGTCCTTCTGGTCGTGATCGGCAACCTGGAGGGGCTGCTGGAGTTCCTGGCCGCGCACGACGTCGGCTCCGCCGGCTTCTGGAATTGGGTTGACATAAAGAACCTGACCGCGGCGACTGAGCCCACCGACAAGTGGTACCCAACGGAGCACTGGTGGTGGTGGCGGGCCGCCCGCATCGTCTCGCCGGCCGCGCCGGAGACGATCACGGAGTTCCCCTTCTTCAGCTTCCTCCTCGGCGACCTGCACCCGCATGTCATGGCCCTGCCGTTCGGGCTGCTGGGCGTCGCCGCCGGCCTGAGGCTGCTCCAGGAGGAGGAGACGCTGAATCTGCGGTTCTGGGAGAGGCACACATGGCTGCTGATAGGGCTGGCGCTGCTCCTGGGAGGGCTCTCGTTCCTGAACACGTGGGACCTGCCGACCTTCTTCGTCCTTCTCGTCGCCGTCGCCCTGGCGCGCAACTTCCTGACGGCGCGGAAGTGGGACAGAAAGCTAGTCATAGATACGCTCGGCTTCGCCGTGCCCCTGGCGTTCGTCGCTGTCATGCTCTACGTCCCCTATCACAAAGGGTTCATACCCCAGTTCGGCTTCGCCAGTCAGGCCGACGGCATCGACCCCGTGGTCGGCGGCGCCACCCTCC